>CACZON010000049.1 GCA_902782805.1 Oscillospiraceae bacterium | reverse complement strand
GACGAACAACGAGGTTTCCGCGCGCTATATCGAACGCGGGATTGCGGAGACGGGCGCCGTCAACGCCGTAGCCGGCGTGATCCTCGATTACCGCGCGTTCGATACCCTCGGCGAATCCCACGTTCTCTTTACCGCGATGCTCGGCGTGCTGGCGCTGCTGCTCTTCCAGACCGGCGTGCGCGAGAGTGAAGCGGAGCGCAGGATCATGCAGGACGATCTGATTCTGCGCACGACCGCAAAGGTCATAACGCCCGTGACGCTGCTCTTCGGCGTTTACGTGATGTTCAACGGCCATCTCGGCCCCGGAGGCGGATTTTCCGGCGGCGCGATCGCAGGCGCGGGTCTGATCCTCTATTCCGTCGCGTTCGGGTTTGAACGCCTGGAAAAAATTCTGAATTTCCGCGTTTTCCGGATCGTGATCCTGCTCGCGCTCGGTTTCTACAGCGCGGCGAAATGCTATTCGTTCTATTGCGGCGCGAACGGCTATGAAACGATCTTTTCCCCGGGAACGCCCGGCAACATCTTCTCGGCGGGGCTGATCCTGCCGCTCAATCTCGCCGTCGGGCTCGTCGTATCGCTTACGATGTACGGCTTCTATTCGCTGTTTCAAAGGGGGAAGATCTGATGCTTCAAACGCTTTGGAACAACCGGATCGAATGCGTTGCCGTTCTCCTTTTTGCGATCGGCTTCTTTACGCTGATCCTTCATCCGAATCTTCTCAAGAAGATCATCGGCCTGAATATCATGGATACCGCGGCGTATCTCTTTCTGACCTCGATCGGCTACATCAAGGGAAAGCTCGCGCCGATCGTCGCGGGCGGAAATCCGCATGCCGAAAACTACGTCAATCCGCTGCCGGCGGGACTTGTGCTTACAGGGATCGTCGTTTCCGTTTCGGTTACGGCGCTGATGCTCGCGCTCACCTGGCGGCTCTATAAAGCCTACCACACCCTCAACGTAGACGAAATCTATATGCTCTCGCGCGAAAAGCTCGAACGCGAAACGGGTGAGAAGGAGGAGGAAATATGAATTTTTCTCTGAACTTCCCGCTCTTTACGATTGTCCTTTCGCTGACGTTCTCCGTAGCGTCCGCGCTGCTGCCGCGAAAAGCGGCCCGGATCCTTTCGATCGTTCTCGGCTCGATTGCCGCGGCAGCGTCCGCGGCGGTCCTTCTGTACACCGCCTCAACGGGCGAGAGCTATTTCTACCGGATGGGTCATTTCCCGCATCCCTTTGGAAACGAGCTGAAAATCGGCGCGCTCGAAGCGCTCTTTTCGCTCGCATTTGCGCTGGTGCTGCTCTCCTGCGTGATCGGCGGCAAAAAGCAGCTGCGCGCGGATCTTTCCGAAAAGACGAGCAATCTCTATTACGCGATGATCGATCTGATCGAAGCGGCGCTGCTCGTTCTCGTCTATACGAACGATCTTTTTACCGGCTACGTCTTCATTGAGATCTGTACGCTCGCTTCCTGCGGGATCCTGCTGATCCGTCAGGTCGGGCGCACGACGCTCGCCTCGGTGCGGTATATGATCTTCAGCCTCGTCGGCTCCGGGCTCTTCCTGTTCGGCGTGATCCTGCTCTATCAGATCACCGGCCATCTGCTGATGCCGAACCTCAAGGAAAGCGTCGCCGCGCTCTGGGAAAGCGGAACGTACCGCGTTCCGCTGCTCGCCGCGATGATCCTGACCCTGACCGGCCTTGCGATCAAAAGCGGGTTGTTTCCGTTCCATTTCTGGATGCCGGATACCTACGGCTGCGCGACGCCCGCTTCGTCCGGCGTTCTCTCCGGTCTGATTTCAAAAGGCTATATCTTCCTGCTTCTCAAGCTGGTTTTCGACGTCTACGGCGCCGGCGTTTTCTACCAGAGCGGCCTCCAGAACGTCTTTTACGTCCTCGGCTTTGCGGGAATGATCGTCGGCTCAGTTTCCGCGATGCGGGAAAACGATATCTTCCGGATGATCGCGTATTCCTCCGCGGCGCAGATCGGTTACATCTACCTCGGGATCGGGATTTCACCCGCCTTCGGCGTCTGCGCGGCGCTTTTCCATATCCTGACCCACGCGGTCACAAAGCCGCTTCTGTTCCTTTCGGCGGCGCAGCTGTGTGAGACCGTCGGCGGAAAAAAGCGGTTTCAGGAATTGCAGGGGACGGCGCACTTCAACAGAATCGCCGGCTTCGCCTTTACCGTAGGCGCGCTGAGCATGATCGGCATCCCGCCCACGATGGGCTTTATTTCGAAGTATCTCTTCGCGGTTTCGGCGTTCCGTTCGGATTTCAAAATGATCCCGACGCTGATCGTCCTCGCGGTCAGCACCGTGCTCAATACGGTCTATTTTGCGCGTACGCTGATCCGTATCTACAACTACCCGGAAAAGACGCATCCGGGCAGGATCTCTCTTTCTTCGCAGCGTCCGTTCGCTTTTTCCGCGTTTTTCCTGATCGCGATCAACTTAGCCGCCGGAATCGCCTCCCAGCCGCTGATCAATCTGCTTGATCAATCCCTGAATCTCTTTTAAAGGAGCGCTTTACCATGATCTTTCTCTATCTGACCGTTATTCTGCTGCCGATCCTTGCCGGTTCGGCGCTCGCGCTCATGAAGAAGCGCCCGATGAAAGCGAAATACGTTTTGATTTTCAGCGCGCTTTCGGTTCACAGCGTGATCGTTGCGGTTTTGCTGTTCCTCGGCGACGGAGAGAGCGTTACGCTCTTTAAGATGACGG
>CACZON010000048.1 GCA_902782805.1 Oscillospiraceae bacterium | reverse complement strand
GCGTCAACGGAAGCGGCAAGCACAACAACTGGTCCATAGCCACTGACTCCGGTCAGAACCTGCTCTCCCCCGGGGCCACCCCCTATGAGAACGCCCAGTTCCTGCTCTTCCTCTGCGCGGTCATCAAAGCGGTCGACGATTACCAGGATCTGCTGCGTATCTCCGTTGCGACCGCAGGCAACGATCACCGGCTCGGCGCAAACGAAGCACCGCCCGCCGTCATTTCGATTTTCCTCGGCGATGAACTGAACGCTGTTCTCGAAGCAATCGAAACCGACACGCCGTATCAAGGCGCGCAGAAAATGCAGATGAAGCTCGGCGTCGACGTACTGCCGAAATTCAACCGGGATACGACGGACCGTAACCGTACTTCGCCCTTTGCCTTTACGGGGAACAAATTTGAATTCCGCATGCTCGGCTCCTCAAACTCGATCGCCTGCGCCAACATCATGCTCAACAGCGCGGTCGCCGAGAGTCTGCGGATTTACGCCGATCGCCTTGAAAAAGCGGAAGATTTTGAAACAGCGCTCCACGAGATGATCAAGAAAACCATCCAGGACCACAAGAGGATCATTTTCAACGGCAACGGTTACGACGACGCCTGGATCGCGGAAGCAACCGAAAAGCGCGGGCTTTTAAACTACCGTACGACAGCGGACTGCATGCCCCATCTGCTCGATGAGAAGAATGTAAAAATGCTTACGAACCTCGGCGTCTTCACGGTCGACGAGCTCAAATCCCGCCGCGACATCATGCTTGAGAACTACTGCAAGACCGTTCTGATCGAAGCGAACACGATGATCAACATGGTACACAAGCGGATCGCCCCGGCGATTACCCGCTTCACCTCGGATCTCGCGAAGCAGGCCTGCGAGAAAAAATCGATGTTCCCGGATCTTGCCTGCCGCTATGAGACGGATCTTGTCAAAAAGCTCTCTGTGCTGACCGACTGCATCACCGAAAAAACCGACGAGCTGGAGAAAGCCGTGCTGGGGATCCAGGATGCGGAAGATATCATCAGCGAGTCGGCGCTGATCCGTGATACTGTACTGCCGAAAATGAGCGAGCTGCGGATCCCGTGCGACCGGGCGGAACTGCTCACAGCAAAGAGCTACTGGCCGTTCCCGACCTACGGTGACATTCTCTTCAGCGTCAAGTAATTTTAGAGGGAGGCCCTTTTATGAGTGTTGAATTCTGGTTTTTGATCGGCGCTGCGCTGGTCTTCTGGATGCAGGCTGGTTTTGCGATGGTGGAGACCGGCTTTACCCGTGCGAAAAACGCCGGCAATATCATCATGAAAAACCTGATGGATTTCTGCATCGGTACCGTTGTGTTTTCAATCTTGGGATATTCCCTGATGATGGGAGAAGACGCGCTGTTCGGACTGATCGGAATTCCGAACCTTGATTTATTCTCAAATTTCAAAGCGTTTATCGCTTCGCCCGCGGAAGGCTTTACCGGCGCGAGCACGTTCGTCTTTAACCTTGTGTTCTGTGCTACAACCGCGACGATTGTGTCCGGTGCGATGGCGGAGCGAACAAAGTTTTCCGCCTACTGTGTCTATTCCGGATTCATCAGCCTCGTGATCTATCCGATCGAGGCGCACTGGATCTGGGGCGGCGGCTGGCTTTCTCAGCTCGGTTTCCACGATTACGCCGGCTCCTGCGCGATCCATATGGTCGGCGGGATCGCTGCGCTGATCGGAGCCTATCTTCTCGGTCCGCGTATCGGAAAATACGTCACGGATCAGAACGGGAAAGTAACGAAAGTCAATGCAATCCCCGGCCATTCGATCCCGCTCGGCGCGCTCGGCGTCTTTATTCTCTGGCTCGGCTGGTACGGATTCAACGGCGCCGCCGCGACAACGCCTTCGGAGCTTTCGTCGATCTTTCTGACAACGACGATCGCGCCCTCCGTTGCAACCTGCACGACGATGATCTATACCTGGCTCAAAAACGGCAAACCGGACGTTTCGATGTGTCTCAACGCATCGCTCGCGGGCCTTGTGGCGGTTACCGCCGGCTGCGACGCCTTTGATGCGATCGGTTCCGCCGCGGTCGGCCTCGTCGCCGGCGTTCTTGTCGTAGTCATTGTTGAAGTGTTGGATCTGAAGCTGCATATCGACGATCCCGTCGGAGCCGTTGGCGTACACTGCGCGAACGGAATCTGGGGAACGATTGCAGTCGGTCTGTTTGCGAATCCGGATGCCCCGGCAGGGCTGAACGGCCTTTTCTATACCGGAAGCTTTTCGCAGCTGGGTCTTCAGATGCTTGGTTTTGCGGCGGTTGCCGCCTGGGCTTGCCTGACGATGTTCTGCTTCTTCAAGATGCTCAAAAAAGTCAACTTCCTGCGGGCAGAACCGGCGGACGAACTCTCGGGTCTTGACACGAGCGAACACGGTCTTCCGAGCGCTTACGCGGACTTCATGCCCGCCGTCGACAAATACGCAGAATTCGGAACCGGCGATCAGATCGTGGCGGTTACGGGCACGACGCCCGTGGCCGAAGCGGTTCCCGTAAAGCGGGAGCCTTCCTTCGACGGGCATAAATTCACCAAGGTTGAAATCGTTTTCAAGGAAGAAAGGCTCTATGCGCTCAAGGACGCAATGAGTAAGCTCGGGATTACGGGAATGACGGTTTCGCATGTCATGGGATACGGCATGCAGAACGGACACACGGAATTCTACCGCGGCGTCGCAGTGGAAACCGACCTGCGCCCGAAGGTCCAGGTGGATATCGTCGTTTCGGCGATCCCGGTCCGCGACGTCATTGAAACGGCGAAGAAGGTGCTTTACACCGGCCATATCGGTGACGGCAAGATTTTCGTTTACGACGTTGAAAATGTTGTGAAAGTCCGTACCGGCGAAGAAGGATACGCTGCCTTGCAGGACGTCGAATAATACAATAATCTGCGGCCTTTTCCGTTTTTTCGGAGAAGGCCGCCTTCAAAGGAATGATTGGTTATGTGCTCTATTATGGGCTATTGCGGAATAGAAGCTGATATGGAGAAATTCCGGAAAGGATTCCGCCGCACAAAATCCCGCGGGCCGGATGACAGCAGAATCATCGATACGGGTAAAGGACTTCTGGGATTTCACCGGCTTTCGATCATGGGGCTGACGCCGTCGGGAATGCAGCCCTTCGGGCTGGACGGCAGCTGGGTCGTCTGTAACGGCGAACTGTACGGATTTGAAAAAGAGCGCGACGAACTTCGCCGAAAAGGATACACTTTCTCATCCGACAGTGACTGCGAGATCATTCTTCCGATGTACTTTGAATACGGTACGGAGATGTTTTCCCGGCTGGACGCGGAATTTGCGATGATTCTTTTTGACGGCAGAAGCGGAGAATATCTGGCTGCGCGTGATCCGATCGGCATCCGCCCCCTGTATTACGGATTTGATGAAAAGGGAACCGTTATATTCGCAAGTGAAGCCAAAAACCTGGTCGGACTGACAGACAAGATCCTCCCTTTCCCTCCGGGATATTATTATCGCGGCGGAGCGTTTATCCGCTACGCGGATCTGTCAGCAGTGGCGGAAGTGTCTCAGGACGGTCTGGACACCGCCTGTTCAAAAATCCGTGAAAAGCTGATCGCGGGTGTGGAAAAACGGCTTGTTTCCGACGCAAAAGTCGGATTCCTCCTTTCGGGAGGTCTGGATTCCTCGCTCGTCTGCGCGATTGCTGCGAAAAAGAGCGCCGAACCGATCCGCACGTTCGCAATCGGAATGGAAAAAGACGCAATCGACCTGAAATACGCGCGCCAGGTCGCCGAGTTTATCGGCGCCGATCATACCGAGGTGATGATGACGAAGGCGGAGGTCCTCGGAAATCTCCGCCGCGTGATCGAGCTGCTCGGAACCTACGATATCACGACGATCCGCGCAAGCATGGGCATGTACCTCGTCTGCAAAGCAATCCACGAGCAGACGGATATCCGCGTGATTCTCACCGGAGAGATCTCCGATGAACTGTTCGGGTATAAATACACGGATTTTGCTCCGACCGCACAGGCTTTTCAGGAGGAAGCGGAAAAGAGAATCCGGGAAATCCATATGTATGATGTCCTGCGCGCGGACCGCTGTATTTCTGTCAACTCGCTGGAAGCTCGGGTGCCCTTCGGCGATCTCGATTTCGTAAAATACGTCATGAGCCTTTCTCCGGAAATGAAAATGAACCGGTACGGCAAAGGAAAATACCTCCTGCGCCATGCGTTCGAGGGGCTTTCCTATTTGCCGGATGAGATTCTCTGGCGCGAAAAAGCCGCGTTTTCCGACGCGGTCGGTCATTCCATGGTGGACGATCTCAAGGAATACGCCGAATCGCTTTATACCGACGACGAATTCTACGAGCGCCGGGTGCGCTTCAAATTCGCGCGTCCGTTTACGAAGGAATCCCTGCTCTACCGGGAGATTTTCGAAGAATTCTATCCCGGCCAGGCGCAGATGATTGCGGATTTCTGGATGCCCAACCGCGCATGGGAGGGCTGCGACGTCAACGATCCCTCCGCACGCGTGCTTTCCAACTACGGAGACAGCGGAACATAAAAGAAACGAAAAGAGACGAGTTCCAATGGAAAAAATACTGATTCTTGATTTCGGCGGACAGTATAATCAGCTGATTGCGCGCAGGGTGCGTGAACAGCACGTTTACGCGGAAATTCTGCCCTATCACAGCATCACGCCGGATAAAATCGTGGAAGCAGGTTATAAAGGGATTATTTTTACCGGCGGACCGAACAGTGTCTATGAACCGGACGCACCGCGCTGCGAGGAAGCAATTCTCCGCCTTGGGATTCCGGTCCTCGGGATCTGCTACGGCGCTCAGCTTCTGGCTTATCTTTCCGGAGGTCATGTCTCTTCCGCAAAGAACTCAAGCGAGTACGGAAAGGCTGTCCTGAAAACGGAAAGACATCCTCTCTTTGAGGGCGTGTCGGACGAGAGCCTCTGCTGGATGAGCCATACGGATTATATCAGCGGCATTCCCGCAGGGTTCGAAGTCATTGCCAGAACGGAAAATTGTCCCTGCGCCGCAATGGCGGACGATGCGCGCCGGCTTTATGCGGTACAGTTTCATCCCGAAGTGACACATACCGAATTCGGGAACAGGATTCTGAATAACTTTCTGTTTCCGATCTGCGGCTGCAGCGGCGACTGGATGATGGAAAATTACGTTTCTGAGATCATCACGGAGTATTCCCGGAAACTCAGAGGAAAAAAAGTATTGCTCGCGCTTTCCGGCGGAGTTGACTCCTCCGTTGCCGCATTGCTGCTGCATCGGGCGGCGGGAGCGAATCTGACCTGTATTTTTGTCGACCACGGACTTCTTCGAAAAGGTGAAGGAGACTTTGTTGAAAATACGTTCCGCCGGGAATTAGGGGTCAATCTGATCCGTGTCAACGCGCAGGAGCGTTTCCTGAAAAAGCTCGCCGGAGTGGCCGATCCGGAGACGAAGCGGAAAATCATCGGCGAGGAGTTTATCCGTGTCTTCGAAGAAGAGGCGAAAAAGCTCGGGAAAATCGAAGTCCTCGCGCAGGGAACGATTTATCCCGACGTCATCGAAAGCGGAAAAGGCGATTCCGCCGTGATCAAAAGTCATCATAACGTCGGCGGTCTCCCAAGCGTGATCGCGTTCGACGAAATCGCGGAACCGCTCCGGAACCTTTTCAAGGATGAGGTTCGCCGCATCGGTATTCTGCTCGGCCTTCGCAGGGAACTCGTCAACCGTCAGCCGTTCCCCGGTCCGGGCCTTGCGGTTCGGGTGATCGGAGAAATAACAAAAGAAAAAGTAAGAACACTGCAGGAAGCAGATGCGATTTTCCGCGAAGAAGTCGATCGCTGCGCGCCGGATGCCAGACCGGACCAGTATTTTGCGGTACTGACAGACACCCGCAGCGTCGGCGTAATGGGCGACGCGAGAACCTACGGAGCGATGATCGCGCTTCGTGCGGTTTCGACGGACGATTTCATGACAGCCCAGTGGAGCAGAATTCCGTATGAAGTGCTCGAAAAGGCCAGCAGCCGCATCACGAACGAGGTTCCCGGGATCTCCAGAGTCGTATACGATATTTCATCGAAGCCTCCGGCAACGGTGGAATGGGAATAAGGAGGAAGAAGCATGACGAAGTATATTTTCGTAACCGGAGGCGTCGTTTCCGGATTGGGGAAGGGAATTACGGCGGCTTCTCTGGGAAGGCTCTTAAAGTCGCGCGGCCTGAAGGTCGCCGCGCAGAAGCTCGATCCTTACATCAACGTCGATCCCGGGACGATGAGTCCCTATCAGCACGGCGAAGTTTATGTTACCGAAGACGGTGCCGAAACCGATCTCGACCTCGGCCATTATGAGCGGTTTATCGATGAAGACCTCAATAAATACTCGAATCTCACAACCGGAAAAGTCTACTGGAACGTGCTCAACAAGGAACGGCGCGGCGAATATCTCGGCTCTACCGTGCAGGTGATCCCCCATATCACGAACGAAATCAAGGATTTCGTTTACAGTGTCGGAAAAAAGACGAATGCCGACGTTGTCATCACGGAAATCGGCGGTACGATCGGCGATATTGAATCGCAGCCGTTCATCGAAGCGGTCCGACAGATCTCCCTTGAGGTCGGGCGTGAAAACAGTCTCTTTATTCACGTGACGCTGGTGCCGTATCTGCGCGGCTCCGAGGAGCACAAATCAAAGCCCACTCAGCATTCCGTCAAGGAACTGCAGGGCATGGGCGTCAACCCGAATCTCATCGTCCTGCGCTGCGACGAACCGCTGGAGGAGAGCATCTCCCGGAAGATCTCGCTGTTCTGCAACGTCAAGGAGGACTGCGTGATCGAGAACCGGACGCTTGACAGCCTGTACGAAGCCCCCCTGATGCTGGAAAAATCGAACTTCTCCGGAGTGGTCTGCCGGGAGCTCGGGATCGAAGCCGCGGAGCCGGATCTGGAGGAGTGGAAAAGCCTGGTCCGCAGGATCGGAAGCAGGGACAGGACGGTCCGGATCGGCCTGGTGGGGAAATACGTACAGCTTCACGACGCCTACCTTTCCGTCGCCGAAGCCCTCGCCCACGCCGGCTTTGCCCTGAATGCCCATGTCCATGTGGAATGGATCGACTCCGAGGAGCTCGACGGTTCGAACCTCGAGGAAAAGCTCGGCAGCGTCGGGGGGATCATTGTGCCCGGAGGCTTCGGAGACAGAGGAACGGAGGGAATGATCCTGGCGGCGGAATATGCGAGGACCCGGAAGGTGCCTTATCTCGGCATCTGCCTGGGGATGCAGATCGCCGTCATCGAATTTGCAAGGAATGCGGCGGGGATCGGGGACGCCTGCTCCGGGGAATTCCACGATGCCTCCGAACACAAGGTGATCGATTTCATGCCCGGACAGTCCGATAAAGTGGACAAAGGAGGGACACTGAGGCTCGGAAGCTATCCCTGCCGCATCCTGCCGGGAACCCTTATGGAACGGTGCTATCATGCGGAGCAGATCAGCGAAAGGCACCGTCACCGTTACGAATTCAACAACGACTACAGGGACAT
>CACZON010000047.1 GCA_902782805.1 Oscillospiraceae bacterium | reverse complement strand
GGTGCAGGTAACAGGACTTGAACCTGCATGAACTTGCATTCACATGGACCTGAACCATGCGCGTCTGCCAATTCCGCCATACCTGCAAAAAAGCATATATATCATATCATCCTTTTGTGCGTTTGTCAATCAAAAAAAGAATGCCGGAGAAAAAATCTCCGGCACTTTTTCATGGTTTCCGCAAAATGTATTATGATTCCGCTTCTTCCTCAATCGTGGTCGTTTCCGGTCCCTCGTCAGGTTCCGAGGGAGAAGCGGTCTCCGGCGGTTCTTCCGAAGAAGATTCCGAAGGAGGCTCCGGCGGTTCCTCGGAAGAAACTTCCGTGGATTCGCTTGAGGATGGCTTGCTCGGTTCGGAAGAAACCTCGGTGGATTCGCTCGAGGAAGGCTTGCTCGGCTCGGAAGAGATCTCGGAAGACTCGCTCGAAGAGGGCTTGCTCGGCTCGGAAGAGATCTCGGAGGATTCACTCGAGGAAGGCTTGCTCGGCTCGGAGGAAAACTCGGAGGATTCGCTCGAGGAGGGCTTGCTCGGTTCGGAGGAAACCTCGGAGGATTCGCTTGAGGAAGGCTTGCTCGGCTTCGACGAAGACGAGGACGGAGGCGGCGGTACGCTCGAAGGCGGAAGGCTTGACTCCCTCGAAGATTCGCGGCTCGGTTCCGAGGAAATGACGGAAGACGTCCGTGAGGAAGTCCGGCTTGAGACCGAGCTGGAAATTCTGCTCGATGCTGACGATTTCAATTTGCTCGAAGAGGAATTGTGGTTCTCTTTGCACGTCTGCGGCAGGTGGCCTTTTTCATACCATCCGGTTGCCGTCTTTTTGCACGTTGTACCGGCCAGGAGACCCGTATCCTTGCAGTAGGTGGCCGAAATGATATCGTCGTCGAGCACGAAGGAATAATCGTCGGGATTCTTATCTTCGAGATATTGCGTCATGATCTCTTTCCAGAGAATTCGCGGATAACGCGTACTGGGCAATTCTTCCGGGATATCGTAGCCCGTCCAGATCGCCGCAACGCAGGCGGGCGTGCCGCCGACCATCGTAGCGTCGCGGTTGTCGTCCGTTGTACCGGTTTTTCCGAAGCATTCCCATCCGTCTACCGAATAGCCGTAACCGGTTCCGGAATAGCCGTACATAACGTTCTTGAGAAGCTTGTTCATGATCGTTGCGGTCTCGGTGGAAATCACCTGTTCTCCGTGATCCTCGCGGTGGTCGATGATGATCTTTCCGTCGTGATCCTCAACGTAGAAATAATAATACGGTTCGTAGTACTGGCCGCCGTTTCCGAAAATCGTGAATCCGGAGCCAAGCTCTTCCATCGTGATTCCGCCGGCCACACCGCCGAGCGCCATCGCCGCGAGCGAGTACGGATCCTGTTCCGGATCCAGATGTCTGAAACCGAGCTTTTCGGTCAGGAACGTATAGGAAGCCATCGGCGTAAGCTGAGAACAGAGGCGCGCCGCCGGTACGTTGAGCGAAACCTCCAGCGCGTATGCAACCGTCTCCTTTTTGGATGTGTAGCCGCCGAAGTTGTTCGGACCGGGTTTTCCGTCAGGGAAATAATTCTCGATCGGTTCATCCGAAACGGAAGACGAATAATTGATCATTCCGCGTTCGAGCGCCTGTGAATAAACGGCGAGCGGCTTGATGGAAGAACCGATCTGGCGCCCGGCGTCGATCGCGTTGCTCCAGACGCGGTTGCCCTCTTTTTCTTCAAAAGAACCGACCGTTGCGAGGACGCGTCCGTTGTAGCCGATCATATAAATACCGGAAAGAATATCGTGATCCTCGGGGCGCATCTCGGGATTGCTGTAAACCTCTTCGCAGATCCGCTGCGCGCGCGCATCGACCGCGGAATGGATTTTGATCCCGCCCTGATAGATCATCATTTCCGCTACTTCCGAAGTGCAGCCGAGCGTTTCTTTCAGTTCGGCTACGAGCTTTTCAAACATCGCGTCGGTATACCAATCCCAGATCCCGCTGCGCTCCGTCTTTTCATCATCCTGATCGTCGGAATACGTAAACTTCATTTTGGCGGATTCTTTCATCGCCTGATCGTATTCTTCCTGAGTGATTTTTCCCTGGTCGAGCATCTCGGAAAGGATCAGTTCCCGCCGCTCTTTATTGTGCTCCGGGAAAATGAACGGATTGAAATACGAAGGGTTCTGGGTAATCCCGGCGATCGTCGCACATTCGGCGATTGAGCAGTCTTCGATATCTTTATCGAAATACGTGGTCGCCGCCGCCTGGACGCCGCGGCATCCGCTTCCGAAGTTGACGATGTTGAGATACGATTCGAGGATCTGTTCCTTGGAGTATTTCTTTTCGAGCGCAAGTGCGCTGAAGATCTCTTTGATTTTACGGTTCAGGCTCACCTGGTTTTCGCCGGTGATGTTCTTGATCAGCTGCTGCGTGATCGTAGATCCGCCCCGGCCTCCGCCGGTGATCAAACCGCGGATTCCGTTGAGTACGCCCTGCCAGTCGACGCCTTCATGTTCGAAGAAACGCTTGTCTTCGATCGCGGTGATCGCTTTGACCATCGCCGCAGGAATGTTTTTGTAATCGACCCAGACGCGGTTTTCGATGTTATAGAATTCCATCAGCTCCCGGTCAACGCCGTTCTCATCCTGCGCATAAACGAAACTCGTATATTTCAGATCGATTTCCGTTTTCTGAAGCTCCAAAGCGGCCTGATTGCGCATGCTCAGAATATAGGCGATCACCGTTGCCAAAACCATGCACCCTGCGATAAACACCACGGTGACGACCGTTTTCAGCAGCGCCCAGATTGCGGAAAAGAACGAGCGGACCATCAGCCCGGCAACGCGTCCGGTTTCGCCGGTGGTACGGAATTCGGTTGTCGTCGTATTATACCGGTTGATATCGGTTTTTCGCATCCCGGACACCTCCTTTTTCACGTTTCTGTATATTTTCCCCGCAGCCCGCTCAAAATATCAATAAAAGGCGGTGGAAAAATGAAAGATCATCTCAATCAGAAATCCGTACTGATTCTGCAGAGTATTCTTCTGGGACTTTCGGCGCTTCTTTTCGCGGTCAGCTTCATCTTTTATCTGAAAATTCAGGTAAGTGCACAGCCGGATTCCAATCAAGAAGCTCCGAAAACGGTGATGGAATCATCTATGAATCATAGACAGGATTCTGCACCGTACAATTACAGTTATTCTACTACAGATCCCGCTTCAAGTCAAGTTTCCGGAGAAATTGAGGCGGTCGCCTCCCCCGATCATCTCTATACGATCGTGCTTCGGGACGGAGCCATCTGCGTCTTCCTGCGCGGCGAGAACGCCGCGATTCTGAAGCTCTTTCCCGATTTCGAGAGCATGCCGAAAGAAGACCTCGATCTCCTGCATCGGGGGATCTGCGCGGATTCCGCCTCCGAGCTGATCCGCATCCTCCAGGATTACGACGGATAAAAAAGTCTCCGATTTGTTATATTTTTAACAAAATTTTATTTTGCAGCGGATTCTTGTATAAGATCGGTGACAAATGCGCTTTGAATTTATGCGGATTGGACAGCGTTTTATTCCATGATCCGGATTCGTTCATAATTGTTTGTAAGAATTGCACAAATCTTTACCGCTTCGTTTGTTTGACAAGACGAAATTTCTGCGTATAATAGAGGCGTCACAAGGCAAAAATCATAATGTGACAGAATGGAGGGAATTGCAGATGGCAGATTCCAGCAAAAAAGTCGTTTTAAGTGAAGCGGAACTCGCCGAGTTCGTAAAAGCACTCGACAGCTGCACCGGACGCGTATTCCTCGTAACCGACGAGGGCGACAAGATCAACATGAAGTCGCAGCTTTGCCGCATGATCGGCATTCATCACGTGATCGCCGGCGGCACTTTCTCCGGAGGAAAGCTTGAATGTGAAAACACCGAAGACGCAAACCGCCTTTTCCGTTTCAACCTTTACGGAACGACCGAAACGAAATAAGTTTCGAAAAACAAACCGCCCGGTAAGCAGAGCGCTTACCGGGCTTTCCTTATTTGCTTTATTTGATCTTTCTGAAGAGCAGGCACTCGTAGGCTCCCACAGCCGCAGGGCCGGAGAGACGGGTACCGGTTTCCACCTCTTCGTAGAGACCGGGCAGAATGATTTTACCGCCCTGCCCCTGCATATCGCAGACGAAGAGGTATTCCCCGTCTTCCCCTTCACGCTCGTAGAAGATAATCCCCTGCGAAGGTGAATACGGCATTGCGATTCCGGCGTCCCTGGCGCAGTCGCCGTAAAGCTTCAAAAGCAGCTGCTCGCCTGCTTCGCCCTTCGGGATCGCGCCGATCACAACGATCCTGCCTTTTCCGTACGGCTTTTCGATAATCACCGGCAGATCCGGCGTTCTTCCGCCTTCGTATCTCGCAAGAACCTTTACGTCTTTCTCCTCAAAGGCGGCGCCGAGGCCGGTAAGTTCCGCCGTAATGCCGCTGTAGGTTGCGGCTGCGCCGGAATCCTTGACCGGATAGAAATAACGGGTCTCGAAACCCATAACGAGCTCGATGATTCCCAGCGCGTAATCGTAGGGAACGCTCTGATCCGGCGTGCGGAAACCGGTCAACGGGCCGACGACCCAGGTTCCGCCCGCTTCGCACCAGGCAAGGACGTTGCGCAGGAAGGTCTTTTCGATCGCCGGCAGATAGGCGGTGATCATCATCTTGTAACCGGAAAGATCCGCGTTGTCGCTGATGATTTCGCGGGCGAGACCGGCGTCGATCAGGATCTTGTGGAGCCGGACCTGCTCGCGGTTGTAATCGATCCTTTCGAGCGGCTCGGTAAAGAAGAACGCGCGTGCCGTCGCGCTGTAGGTCTGGGCAAGCTCGGCCTTCTTTACCTTCGTTTTGAGGAAGATCGGTTCGAATTTTTTGCGCATTTCTTCTACCTTGAGGACCTCATCCCAGCCGATCGAGGGTTTACCCCAGGAAGAAAGCAGATGGCCGTGATTCTGCTCCACGCCGCTGCGCTGCTGACGCCAGAGCCAGTAGTTGAAACCCATCGCGCCGCCGGCGTAGGCCGCGGCCGCTTCGGCGCGCAGATAGTCTTTGCGATGGATATGCTCATAGCCGAGGATCGATCCGTTGTGGCCGGAACTCGTTTCCATCACGTAGAATTTTCCGTCCTGCTTGACGTTGCGGAAATAATCGTAATCGTAGATCATCTTGTTCCAGTCGTCGCAGTTCGGGTAATCGTCGAACGAGGTAAAATCGAGCGGAGCAAAGAGTTTTTCGTTATCGACCTGGAAATCGGTATGGCCGTTGTGGGTGATCGGCGCTTTGGAATAGCGGCGGATGATCGCGGCCTGACGCGCGGCAAACTGCGCGATCTTATCGTAACTGAACAGACGGTAGTTCGTATCGAGCGCCGCGTTGTGGGCGTAGGGCGTTTTCTTCGGCTGCGGGATCTGATCGAAGCTCTGATACGTCTCGCTCCAGACGCCGGTTCCCCATTTCGCGTTGAGATTTTCGATCGTTTCGTATTTTTCACGCAGCCACTCGTGCCAGAGCGAAAGGCAGGTTTCACAGTAGCATTCGGCGACGTGGCATTTGAATTCGTTGTCAAGCTGCCAGGCAACGACGGCGGGATGATCGGCGAATTTCTTTGCGATCGCCTCGGTGATCCGGTCGCTGTAGGCGATAAAATCGGGATTGTTCGTACAGATCTGCTGGCGTGCGCCGTGGGACATGCGCTCGCCCTGACGGTTGACGAACATCCGCTCGGGATGGTTGTGAGTGATCCAGATCGGCGGTGTCGGGGTCGGCGTGCAGAAGATCGTGGAGATCCCGTTTTTGTAGAGCTTGTCTACGATCTCTCCGAAAAAGGTAAGGTCGATCTTCCCCTCCTCCGGTTCCATCTGAGACCAGGCAAATTCGCCCATGCGAACGACGCTGATCCCGGCTTGTTTCATCAGCTCGATATCTTCATCGATGATTGTTTCGTCCCAAAGTTCGGGATAGTACGCGGCACCGTGGTATAATCTTTCTTCCAAGAAAAGGCCTCCTTTTTCCGTTTCGGATTCTGTAATTCGAGTATACCATACGCTTGGCGCCGCCCGCAAGAGAAAAGGCCCGTTTTTTTGAGATCGGGAGTTGACAAATCCGGCTTTTTCGATTATAATAACTTTTGCACGTGGGGGTATAGCTCAGTTGGGAGAGCGCTTGAATGGCATTCAAGAGGTCATCGGTTCGAACCCGACTATCTCCACCAAGGAAAAGGCACCGCTGATGCGGTGCCTTTTCCATTTTTGTAATCGACGCTTCGCTTTGCCTCAGCGAGCCTGTATACGGAAGAATCTTCTTGCTGTGTTTTGCCGTTTCGAATATAATAAAGAATAAGAAGCAACCCGCAAACTGAGAGGAATCGCTCTATGAACGAAATCGTAATCACCACAAAACGCCTGGTACTCAAGCCGCTCGGACCGGAATACCTCGAAAGCACGAACGCCTACGCGCTGAACCGTGAAAACGCGAGATACATGTGTTTTCTGCCCTATCGGGATTCTGAGGAAACGCTGGCAAAGCTTCGGGAATTTGAAACAGAATGGGCAAAAGAAAAACCGGAATACTATGAATTCGCCGTTTTATACGAGGGTCGGCATATCGGCGGCGTAAGCGTCTATTTTGAAGACGGCGCCGGCGAACTCGGATGGATCATCCGGAAAGACTGCTGGGGCAGCGGATTCGCCGCGGAAGCCGCAGAAGCCCTCATCGACCACTTTTCCGAAAAAGGCTGTACCCGCTTTATCGCGCATTGCGATACGGAAAACAAAGCCTCCTGTCGGGTGATGGAAAAGCTCGGAATGACCCGGACCGCCGAATACGGCGGGCGAAAAAACCGGGCGAGCGAAACGGAATCTTTTGAATACCGATATGAGCTGGTCACCGCGCCGTTTACATCTTCAGGCGATTGAATCGTCAGGAGAAAACGCCGCATATGTTATGGTAAAAATGTGTCAGAGGCGGTTTTATGCAGGACAGATACGCGGGTGATATCGGCAGCAAGGACGGAACGCCCGTGGGGTTCGCTGAAGCTGTTTTGTAAGCGCTGCCTGTAAACAGGATTACATTGGCCATCGAGGAAACTTAGATGAAAGAAAAAACGACTTTTTTCACAAGTGATCGAGCCATCTGGCGGGAATGGCTCGCGGAGCATTTTGAAACCGAAGAAGAGATCTGGTTCGTGTTTCCGACGAAAGATTCGGGAGAGAGCGCACTCAGCTACAACGACGCGGTAGAAGAAGCGCTTTGCTTCGGCTGGATCGACAGTACTACGGGACACATCGACGACACCCACGGTATCCGCCGGTTTACCCCAAGAAAAGACTTCACCTACTATTCCAGACCGAATATTGAGCGGCTCATCTGGCTGGACAAGCGAGGTTTGATTCATCCGAAAGTCCGCCCGTCCGTCGCGAAAGTCATTGAAGCGGAGTATGTGTTCCCGGCAGATATCCTCGATGCCATCCGTGCCGATGAAGCAGCGTGGGAGAATTATCAGAAGTTCACGGATTCCTATAAACGCATCCGCGTGGCATATATCGACGCCGCGAGAAAACGCCCGAAGGAATTTCAGAAGCGTCTTGACAATTTCATCGCGAAGACGAAGGCGAATAAGATGATCGTCGGATTCGGAGGAATCGAAAAGTATTATAGGTAAATGGATCCATCCCGCGCCGGTGTTTCGGCGCGGGATTTTCCGTTTTCACACTTTCTGGGGGCGGTTCGATCCCGCCGATCATCGCCAATAAAAAGAGCCTGAAGCTTTCGGAAGCTTCAGGCTCTTTTGTATTTATACGCTCATTTCTCTTGCTCTGCTTTTGGGTGCACGGGAAGACGTTCCGGAACGCCGGTTCCTTTTGGATCGATACTCAAATGCGATTGCACCGGTTTTATTCGGTCCGGATTACGGGCGTTTGCTGCCGCCTTTTCCGCCCATACCGCCGCCGAAGCCGCCGAAACCGCCGCCGCCCATCATCTGGTTTGGAATAGCGGTGACCTGCTGGCCGTTGACGATGATGGTGCCGCCGTTATACTGCGCGGTACCGTCATAGTCGAAGCTGGATTGGCCGGTAATATTGATCGTGCCGCCGTTGACGATGATGTTGCCGTTGGAATCGATGCCGTCGGTATCGCCCGCTCCCATTACGATCGTCAGGCTTCCGTCGTTCATTTCAAAGGTCGGGGTATATGCCGAGGACTTTCTGGCTGCGTTGACGCCGTCGTCCGAAGCGGAAATTTGAACATCGCCGCCGTTGATCTGAATGTAGGTTGCCTCCAGGCCTTCGGCCGCGATGATGTCGAAGGAGCCGCCATCGATCTGCAGCTGGGTGACAGCGTGGATCGCGTCGTCATCGACCCGGATTTCAAAGGATCCGCCCGCAATGTAAATACTGCCGAGCGTGTCGTCGTCGCCGTTTTCAGCGTGGAGGCCATCCTTCGCCGCGCTGAGTTTGAACGTTCCGTCTGCGACGGCGAGGCTGTCTTTGGCCCGGATCGCGTGTTTATTCGCGTTGATCTCATAAACGCCTCCCGTGATCGTCACTTCGTCTTTTCCGACGATGCCGCTGCCCGCGGAAGCGCCGATGCAAAGGGTTCCGGTTCCGTTGAAGGTGATATCGTCCTTGGCGAAAATCACGGCGTCCACATCGTTTTCATCGATCTGCGCGTAGCTGCCGCCGTTTTCGAGCGTATTGACGGTTCCGTCCGCCAGCGTGATGAAGACTTTGTCCGCCTGCCTGACGTAGATCGCCGCAAAATCGGAGGACCGGATGTTCACACCGTCGAGCACGAGCTGGATTTTATCTTCCTTGGACGCATCCACGATGACGCTCCCGTCGAGGAGTGTGCCGGAAAGGACGTAGGTCCCCGCGGCGGTGACGGTCACGCTGCCGTCGGAAGTTTTCACGGAATCGGAAGAGGCTTCGACGGTCGTATCGTTGAGCGTAACCTTGATCGCGCCGGTTTCATCGTAATCGACGGAAAGATCCCGTTCGGAGAACGCCTCGCTATAGGCGTTGCTGCGGGCTTCGCCGCTGCCCGAAGACAAAACGGTGTCGCTCGACGAAACGCTCGGATTTGCGGAAGAAAACTCCTGCGAACCGCTCGTGTCCACGGAAGCTGGCCGGCTTTCCACCGCCGTACAGGCAGTGAGGATCATTGCAAACGCTAAAAGCAAAATGAAAAGGATAAACGATTTGGTTTTCAGAGTTTTCATGGGAATATCTCCAATCATTTTTTGATTTCTGACGTCATTTTAACACGCCGCGAAATCGAAAATCTCCGAAAAACGAGAGCAGAAAATACGCAGAATATACGAAAAGAACGCTGACTCTGACGATCAGCGTTCTTTT
>CACZON010000046.1 GCA_902782805.1 Oscillospiraceae bacterium | reverse complement strand
CTTCCTTCCTTTTCATTGAACGCAACAGCAACAGGCGGCGGAGCGTAATTTCCGCGCCGATCTTATAGATTGCCGCAGAATGTGCGGCTTTTTTCTTTTTATACCTCCGTTTCGGGAGGTTTTTTCTTTTTTTACGGGAGTTTTGCTGCGCGCGTTTTCATCCCGAAAAAGGCGGTGCGGCAAAAGAAAGATCCGCCGGCAGCTTCCGGATCTTGAGAGAAGCCGCTTTTACGTATCCGGCTTTCGTTTATAAAACGAATAAATATACGCAAAAATAAAATCGAATGCGCAGGAAGATCCCCATATATTGTCGATTGATCGGAGCAGACGGGTATAAATATAGATATGGAAGTATAATCATCCAAAAAACCGGCAATTCTAAAAGTTACAAATTTGTAATTTTTTATGTTTTGAGCAGGGTTTTCAGAAAATCTCCGCGATTATGTCAACAGGACCGAGAATTCGACACGGCAATCGTTCGAAATACGAATAATAATAATGCAGATTTGTACAATACATACAAAACTGGACGCGATTTTTGTTTGACATATTGTGAATATCTGAGTATACTTCACTTGTAACATAGGATTGATATAACTATTTCTGTTTTTGGAAACGTATATACGGAGGCAATTATGTACAGGAGAAGAACCAGAAGAACCATTTCCGCAAAATGGATTGCGGCGATCGTTTTTTTGCTTTTGATCGCGTTTGCGTCTGTTATAACGGTGATGGCGGCCGGCAGCAAGGTTACGGTCATAGACGGAGACGAAGAGGTTTCCGTTACGGCGTCGAAGCTCTCGGTCGATGAAATCATGAAGAAGGCCGAGGCGAACGGCGTCGCCCCGCTCGAAGGTCTCGATGAAGCGGCGTTTGATCCGCAGACGCAGACCCTGACCATTTACCGCGAACGGCTCGGATCCGTTACCGACAACGGGAAAACGTATCTTTTCCCGGTTTCGTCGCGTTCGCAGACGGAAGACGAAATCCTCAACGCGTTTGAGAGAGCCTATCCGGAGAATGAAATCGGCCGCGAGGACGACGTTCTTTTTGACGAGCAGACGAAAAAAGCAACGATTCTGCGCGCGATGAACGTCACCTTCACGAACGACGGCGCGAAGAAAACCGTTGTCGCGCATTACGGCGAGACGGTTTCCGATCTGCTCCGGCGCGAAAACGTGACCGTAAACGAGAACGACAGCCTCAATTTTGAGCCGACCGATCCGATTTACGCAGATATGGACCTGGTCTATCAGACCCAGGCAAAGATCACATTGACGGTCGCGGGCGAGTCGGAGGAGATGGTCGTTCCGATCGATACGGTCGATCAGACGCTCTCCGCGCTTTCGGTTTCGCTCGGCGATTACGATACGATCAACGTTTCGCTCGATACCGTGATCACCGACGGCATGGAGATCGAGATCCATCGGGTCTCCTATGAAGAGATCACGCAGGACGAGATCATCGATTACGAGATCATCGAGCGGTATTCCGACGATTACTACGAGGGCAACACGCACGTTGAAACCTACGGCGAAGAAGGACTGCGCAGAATCACGAAACGCCTCAAATACGTCGATTACGAGCTGGACGATATCGAGATCCTCAGCGACGAGGTGATCGAAGAACCGGTTGACAAAGTCGTCCTGATCGGAACAAAGGAGCGGGAATCCGGCTCCTCCGGCGGCAGCTACGAAGGACCGTCGGACGGAATGCCGACGGCTTCTTCGGGAACGTTCGTCGACTATAACGGCAACGTCGTGCGCTATAAGGAGCTCAAAACCGGCAACTGCACCGCGTATTACGGCGGCGGCATCACCGCGACGGGCCGGCCGGCGCAGGTCGGGAACGTTGCGGTCAATCCGTACGTGATCCCGTACGGAACGCGGATGTATATCTGCTCGCCGGACGGCAGCTTTGTTTACGGATACGCGGTCGCGGCGGATACGGGAGGCGTTCTGATGAGCGGCTACGGCCTGATCGACTGCTACTACGATACGTACGAAGAATGCTGCAACTTCGGTCTACGGTATATGCACGTCTATATTCTGGAGTAACAAAAAAAGAAGAGAGGCTTGTGGGAGCGATCGCACAAGCCTTTTTTAAACGAAAACGGCCTCTTCGGCCTGCCGCCGGAGGGAGCGACGATAAAATGGAGGAGATCAAATGAAACCGCTGTTGGAAACCGTACTTGAAAAACCGAAGCAGGCGCGCTACATCGAACCGTTTTCCTACGAGCTTACGGGCGGCGTCTTTACGCTGGAATCGCAGGAGGAACGCTGCTTTTTGAACGTTTTCGGGGAAGAATTCCTGGAGTGGAAAGAAGAAGAAAAACCCGCCGTGCGCGCCGAATACCGCGCGCAGAAGCTCTGCGAGGATCTGTTCCTGCTTTCTTTTGCGCCGGACGGGGCGCCTTCTGCGCTGGCGCTGGATTTTTCAACCGGCCTTTTTACGAGGATCGCGGGCGATCAAGTTGCCTTCGGGCGGATCCGGGAAACGGACCGCGCGGAAAGACCGCCGCTCCATTCCTTTAGCAGCGCGCTTACGGGACATACGCTGCTCTGGCGTTATTCTCCGCAGGACAGCCTCGTCTGGCGCCATACGGACCGCGGGGTTCAGATCGACGGCGAGGAAGGCGTGCGGAAGTTTTTCGCCGTTTTGCTGCGCGAGGATTTTTATCTTCTCTGCTATGAGATCGCGCCCGGAAAAGGCTGTTCTCTCATGATCGCCGACCTCAACCGCGTCCGCGGCGTCGGTTTGTATACCCGAATGGAAGACGGCGAGCCGAAAACGGATTACTTTGCCGGCTACGGCGATTTTCTGCGTCCGGGCGAAACGGCGAAGCAAACGAGCTATAAGAAACGAATCCTGGGCATCGAGCTTTATAATCCGATTTCCGAAAAGCCCTCTCCCCGCGCCATGCAGCAGTACCGGATTCCGGAAACGAACGAACTCGCCGGGAAAACGCTGGAGCTGGTTTTCGACGGCCTCGGGACGTATTATTTCCGGTTTATCGATAAATTTCATCTCGCCTGGGCGAAAGAGGGCGAAGAATTCCGCTATGAAAAATACGAGGCGGTCAAATCCGACGAAACGACGTATCTCTTCAAGTTCCTGCTCAAAGGAAGAACGCCGCTCACCTCGGTTTCGATCGTCTGGGACCGCGTGTCGACCCTCGCTACCTGTATCCTTGCTCAGGCCGGCGCGAATCCGAAGCATCCGCGGCTGGTAAGCTCAAAGGCGTATTTCGGCGCGGAAAAGCGCGGCCGGGCGCCGCTTTCGACCGAACGTCATTCCTATACGAACGAGCTTGTCGGCAAGCGGGTCGAGTGGAAATACAATCAGTCTGATTCGGTGATGCACTGCTATCACGGCGAGGATCATTTCCGGCTCGGCAACGCCGAAAAAGTTCTGGCGGAAAACGCACCGGAGCGAGAGATCCGCCACTGGGAATATCTGACCGGCAGAACGAAGATCTATCCTTACTACGAGGAGCCGGCGTATTTTATCAAAATCAAAGAG
>CACZON010000045.1 GCA_902782805.1 Oscillospiraceae bacterium | reverse complement strand
TGCTGTGCCCTGCGCCTGCGTTCTGCCCTCGGATCGCTCGCAGCTCCCCGTCCTGTCATCCTGAGCGCAGCGCAGCGAAGTCGAAGGATCTCTTTTTTGAGCTGTTTCGACTGCGCGGCTTTGCCGCTTCGCTCAACATGACAAAGAAATCGCCTGCGTTTTACTTCGCAGGGTTCTTTTGTGATAGGAGCGGGCCTAATTGCCCGGAATGGAACTGCTGTGCTTCGCCGCCTGCATTCTGCCCTTGGGAAGCATAAAGAGGGCCTCGAAAACGCGAGTGAAAAGATTTCTTCTATTCACACCGCCGATTACGCGGAAGTAAAAGTACGGATTGCCGCGTCGGCGCTTTGCGCCTCCTCGCAATGACAAGACGGGAGCATACTGAAAACGCGAGCACAAAAGCTGCTGTCATTCCAGCAGCCGATTACGCGGAAGTGAAAAACCGCGAAAGCGAAAAAAGAGGTAAAGAATATGAAAGCATTGGAACGGTTTCTCCGGTACGTAAAAATCGAAACGACCTCGAGCGAGACTTCGGGAACCTCGCCGAGCAGCGAAAAGGAATTCGAGCTCGCCCGGCTCCTGCGCGACGAGCTCTCGTCACTCGGGCTTGTGGACGTTTTCCTCGATGAGCACTGCTATGTTTACGCGACGATCCCGGCGTCGGCCGGATACGAAGACGCCCCGGTCTACGGTCTGATCGCCCATATGGATACGTCCCCCGCCGTCTCCGGCGCGAACGTCGATCCGCAGATCGTCCGCTACGAGGGCGGCGATATCCGCCTTCTTTCCGGCGAAGTGATCGCGGAGGCCTCCTATCCGTTTCTCAAAGAATACGCCGGCCGCGAGCTGATCGTGACCGACGGCACAACGCTGCTCGGCGCAGACGATAAAGCCGGCGTTGCGGAGATCGTTTCGGCGGCGGAATATCTTCTTGCGCATCCGGAACTCCCCCACGGGAAAATTGCGATCGCCTTTACGCCCGACGAAGAGATCGGCGAGGGCGTCGATCATTTCGATCTCGCCCGCTTCGGCGCGGATTTCGCCTATACAGTCGACGGCGGCGCGCTCGGCGAGCTGGAATACGAAAACTTCAACGCCGCTTCGGCGCTCGTATCGATCCGCGGGCTCAATATCCACCCCGGCTCGGCAAAGAATAAAATGAAAAACGCCGCGCTGCTCGCGGCGGAGCTGATCTCCCGGCTCCCGGCGGCGGAGACGCCCGCCCATACCGAGGGCTACGAGGGATTCTATCACGTTGCGCAGATTTCCGGCGACGAGAGCGCCGCGCAGGTTATGATGATCGTACGCGATCACGACCGCACAAAATTCGAAGCGCGCAAGGCGTTCCTTACGAATCTGACGGACTACCTCAACACCGTATGGGGCGAGGGCACCTTCACCCTCACCCTGCGCGACAGCTACTACAACATGAAAGAAATGATCGAACCGCATCTTCACCTGATCGACCGCGCAAAAGCGGCGCTTGAGGGCGAGGGCCTCGCGGTGAAGATCTGCCCGATCCGCGGCGGCACGGACGGCGCGCGGCTCTCCTATATGGGACTGCCCTGCCCGAACCTCTGCACCGGCGGCGAGAATTACCACAGCATCCACGAATTCATCTCCGCCGACGCGCTCGAAACAATGACCCGCGTGCTCGTGCGGCTCCTGAAAATTCAGTAACGCGTATCATGAAAAAGCCCGGAGACGTTTCTCCGGGCTTTTTTCGTGTTTATTGCATCTCTCAGGACTTTTTGCGAAGGATGATTTCTTCCCGGCTGGGACCGGTGGAGACGATCGAAATCGGAACGCCGATCTCCTGCTCGATAAAGAGGATATAATCACGCGCCTCTTTCGGGAGCCGATCAAAATCGGTGATCCCGCGGATATCGCATTTCCATCCCGAGAACGATTTGAGAACGGGCTTGCAGCGGCGCAGCACCGGGGTCACCGGAAAATCGCGCAGGATTTCGCCTTCGTAATCGTACGCGACGCATACCTGAATCTCGTCGAGATAGGAGAGGCAGTCGATCGCGGTCAGAACCGCTTCGGTTGCGCCCTGTACCTCACATCCGTAGCGCGTCGCGACGCAGTCGAACCAGCCCATTCTGCGCGGACGGCCGGTGGTCGCGCCGTATTCGCCGGCGTCGCCGCCGTGCTCGCGCATCTTTGAGGCTTCCTCGCCGAAGATTTCGGAAACGAACTCCCCTGCCCCAACGGCGCTCGAATAGGCCTTTGTGATCACGACGATCTCGTCGATCGCGTAGGGCGGCAGGCCCGCGCCGACCGCGGCGTAGCCTGCGAGGGTCGAAGACGAGGTCACCATGGGATAGATGCCGTAGTCGGGATCCTTGAGCGAGCCGAGCTGACCTTCCAGCAGAATCCGCTTGCCCTCGCGGTTCGCTTTTCGCAGATACGCGCCTGTATCGCAGAGATACGGACGGATCGCCTCGCGCCAGGAGAGCAGCGTTGCGAAGGTTTCTTCAAAGGACAATTCCTCTTTGTGATAAATATCGCGGATCAGGAGGTTCTTCACTTCCAGTTCGCGCGCGAGCTTGTCTTTCAGGTATTCTTCATCGAACAGTTCGCAGAGCTCAAAGCCGATCTTTGCGAATTTATCCGAATAGAAGGGCGCGATGCCGCTCTTCGTCGAGCCGAAGGCGTCCTTGCCGAGGCGTTCCTCCTCGTAGGCGTCGAGGAGCACGTGGTACGGCATCATGATCTGGCAGCGGTCGCTGACGAGGATCTGCGGCTTCGGAACGCCGCGCGCTTCCAGCGAGGCGAGCTCCGAGAGGAACTTGGGGATATCAAAAGCGACGCCGTTGCCGATGATATTGACGACGCCCGGCGTGCAGACGCCCGAAGGCAGCAGATGGAGTGAAAACTTCCCGTAGGGATTGATGATCGTATGACCGGCGTTCGCACCTCCCTGAAACCGTACGACGATATCCGATTTCTGCGCGAGCATATCCGTGATTTTTC
>CACZON010000044.1 GCA_902782805.1 Oscillospiraceae bacterium | reverse complement strand
TGGAGCGCGTCGAGCGTTTCGCCGCGGTGGCCGATGATAAAGCCGATATCGTTGCCGGTCAGAACCAGCTTCGCTGCGTTTTCTTCGGTTTCTTCGATGCGGATCTGAGTATCGAGAATATTCATCTGTCTGAAAATTTTCTCAAGATAATCCGCCGCTGCTTTCGCAGGATTCGTTTTGATGAATGCGCGTACCTTTGCGGGATTTCCTCCGAACAGGCCGAGGAATTTCTTTTCCGGCATCTGGAGGACTTCGCATTCCGCCTCGGACGTTGCCACGCCGAGCTCTCTGCATGCGTTTTCAAACGCTGTAACGACCGTATCGCCGGTTGCGATAGCTTCTCTTAACACAAAAACACCTCTGAATCTTATTTCTTGGATCCGATGTACCGATCCGCGTTGTTCGATTTTTTCTTGCCTTCTTGTTTCTTCTGGTTTTTACCGCTTTTTTCGGTGTTTGTCTGGTTCGCGGTATGATAGATCTTTTCTTCGATCTGCTTCTGCTGCGCGTAGGAAAGCGGCTGAATCTTTTCTTCTTCCATTAGGCGCAGGACCGCCCTGCTCGCTTCCTGTTTGGCGCAAAGTGCATCCGGTCCGTAATACTTGTGGATGATGATGGTCTGGAGGATGCCGGTAATCTGGGAAACAACCCAGTAGAACCCGATGGCTGCGGGCATCGTGTACGCAAAATAGACCGTGATCAACGGCAGGATGTACATTGCGTACTTCATGCAGCCCTGTTGCTGCTGCATGGCGGGATTGGTGCGGGTCATGTAGAACTGCTGACCCCAGGCAGTCACAAGGCAAAGCACGGGAATGATCCACAGGAGCGTTGAAAACGCGCTTCCGCGCGGCGTTCCGAGCAGATCGAATCCGAACAGATTGAAGCTCCTCGAAAAGGTATCGAGCTCCGCCGACTGTTCCGCGGAGAACATCGTAAGATACGGTTTCAGAGAGCCGTAGTGCTTGACGATCTGGATTTCGCTGTAGAAGGAACCGGAGGAGAAATTCTCGGAAACACCCGGAATATTCCTCAGTACGGACGTCGCCTGATTGACGAGATCCGTGCTGTAGTGCAGAACGTTCTTGAGCGGGAATACAACGGCGTAATAGAGGCCGATCATGATCGGGAACGGGATCAGCGTCGTCAGGCAGCCGCCCGCCGGATTGACGCCCTCTTTCTGATAGAGCGCCTGAAGCTCCTCGTTGTATTTCGCTCTATTGTTCGCGTATTTCTGCTGGAGCTCTTTCTGCTTCTGCGAAATTTTGCCCTGTGCGGCGGTAGATTTCTGCTGTTTCACAGAAAGCGGGAACATGAGAATCTTCGTAATGATCGTAAAAAGAATGATCGCAATTCCGTAATTGCGCACGATCATATACAGCGCTTTGAGTAAATAACCGAGGATGTTGCCGAAAAAATTAAAGATGGATAACAAAATTACATCTCCCTGTCAGTCTTTTTCTTTTTCTCTAAAACCGGATCGTATCCTCCCCGACTGAAAGGATTGCATCGCAGGATCCGCCAAATCGCCAGAGCGGTCCCTTTAAAAATCCCGAATCGCTCGATCGAGCCGATCGCATACGCCGAACAGACCGGAATATATTTGCAGGATGGACTTTTTTTGAGCGGAGAGATATGAATCTGATATTTCCGGATCAGCCAAATAAGCGGCTTTCCCATTTTTACAGTCGCGTTTTCAAAGATATATCTGCTCTTTTTCATGCTCTTCGAGTATACCGGCTTTTTTGAGATGATAGGACATTTCTGCGAAAACATCCGTGCTTTTTACAAAAGGCGTTTTTCCGCGGGCCACGAAGACGAGATTTACGTTTTTCTGAACGTCCGGCGCCAGCATCCGGAACGCTTCCCGGATCACGCGGCGCGCACGCGAACGGCAGACGGAGTTTCCGATCTTTTTGCCCGTCGTGATTCCCATTCGCACTTTTCCGTGCTGCTCGTAGCCGACGTAGGTAACCAGGGTTTTTCCGACAAAATATTTACCCCTTTTATACAGCTTCTGAAAAACCCGGTTTTCTTTGATTGTCTCATAATTCTTCATAAAGGACCTGCTTTTCCGCGGCCGTCCGAAAACGAATAAAGGCCACACAACGGTGGCCTAAAGACGACATCGGACTTACTTTTTAAGCCATTTTGCCGCAGACGGTTGAGCTTTCATCAGTAGGTCAGGCGCGCTCTGCCTTTCGCTCTGCGGCGGGCCAGAACTTTGCGGCCGTTTCTGTCTGCCATTCTCTTTCTGAAGCCGTGCTCTTTCTTTCTGTGAAGCTTCTTCGGTTGATACGTTCTCAGCATTTTTGGGAACCTCCTTTCGGGGTACAAACCTTGCGATAAAATATTATATATAAAATCTCTATCTCTGTCAACCTTAAATTTTATTTTTTTCTTTGATTCCGCTGAAGTTTTTCCTTTTTTAAGCGGATAAAAGTTGAAAAAATTTTGATTTTATGCTATCATAAAAGGGACAATCGGATGGTATGTCCAAAAATCCCCGTAAAGGAGTTTTGCATCATGGATTCTTTCAATGAAGCATGGGATTACGTATGCGATTACTGCCGTGAAAGAATTGCAGAAGTGGCCTATCAGACCTGGATCAGCAGAATCGTTCCGGTCGAAATGGATTTCGATTCCCAGCTTGCGATTTTGCAGGTCCCGAATGAATTTCATAAAAAAACGATCGAAAAAATCTATTTATCGATGATCCGCGAAGCGTTCGAGCAGATTTTCGGCTCGCAGATCCGCGTGCAGCTCACGCTTCCGAAAGAAGCACCGGCCGCCAAGGAAGAGGAAAACTTCTCCGAAAGCGATTACGATTATACGTTTTCGAACTTTATCGTCGGCCCCTCGAATCAGCTCGCCTACGCCGCGGCGGTCGCCGTTGCCGATCATCCCGGTCAGAAGTACAATCCCTTCCTGATTTACGGAAATTCCGGCCTCGGGAAAACGCACCTCCTCAACGCGATCAAAAACCGAATCCGCGAAACGCACCCGGATATCAATATCATCTACATCAAAGGCGACGAGTTCACCAACGAACTGATCGACGCGATCCGGACCGGCACACAGGCGGATTTCCGCCAGAAATACCGCAAGGCGGATCTCTTTCTGATGGATGATATCCAGTTCATCGCCGGCAGAGAATCGACGCAGGAGGAGTTTTTCCACACTTTCAATATTCTTTACGAGGACCGCAAGCAGATCGTTCTTACCTCCGACCGTCCTCCGAAGGATATCGCGACGCTTGAGGAACGCATCCGCACCCGGATCGAAAGCGACGTGATGGCGGATATCCAGCCGCCGGATTTTGAAACGCGCGTCGCCATCCTCAGCCGCAAAGCGGAAGCGCTCGATTTCGAGATTCCCGACAACGTGAAGGAATACATCGCCGACAAGCTCAAAAACAACATCCGTCAGCTGGAAGGCGCGATCAAACGTCTCAACGCCTATTATCTGCTCCAGGGCAAACCGCCGACGATTGCCCTCGCACAGAGCGCCATCAGCGACGTGATCAACAACGATCAGCCGGCAACGGTGAGAATCGAAAAAATCATCGACGAGGTTGCCCGCACCTACGGCGTCTCGCCCGAAGAAATCAAATCAAATTCCCGCAAGGCAAACGTCTCCAACGCGCGGCAGGTTGCGATTTACGCCATCCGCAGCATCACGCAGATCACCTACGAAGCGATCGGAAAAGAAGTCGGCGGAAGAGACCACGCAACGATCGTCTATTCGCTTCAGCAAACCGAAAAAAAGATGGAAAACAATCCGCGCGTCAAAGCGACGATCGACGACATTATCCGCAATATCCGCAACATGTGATTTTCAACTTTTTTATAACTCTTAACATTCTGTTTTCAACAGTTTCTTTTTTGAAAATTCAGTTTCAACATTCTGAACTTTTTCCGAACATTCCGGCGCTTAAAATTTTTACCTACAGGCTTCTTGAAAAAAGTCGCCTTTCAACAAATGAACAGACTCTACTGCTACCTCTATAAGAAAAGATATGAAAGAAGGTTTCAAAATGAAGTTTTCCTGTGAAAAACAAGATCTCCTCAACGCAATTTCAAATATAGGCCGCGTCGTATCCTCAAAGTCGTCGATCCCGGCGCTCGAAGGCGTTCTCCTGAAAACCGATGAGAACAAACTGATCCTCAGCGGCTACGATCTCGAAATCGGAATGACGACCGAAATTCCCGCGATGATTACGGGAGCCGGCAGCGTTGTGCTCAACGCGAGACTGTTTTCGGATATCATCCGTTCTCTGCCGGAGGATATGGTATACGTCGACTCCGACGAAAAGAATCTGACGGTCATCACGAGCGGAGAGAGCGAATTTTCCATTACCGGCATTTCCGCCGACGAATATCCGGAATTCCCGATTATCAACGATACGGTTTCCGTTTCGATCTCCCATAAACTTCTCAAGAGCATGATCCGCCAGACGATCTACGCCGTTGCGGAAAACGATACGAAAAATCCCGTTCATATGGGCACGCTCTTTGAGATCGCAGGCGGTTTCATCACGCTCGTCTCCGTCGACGGAATCCGTCTTGCCGTAAGAAAAGAAAAAATTGCGACCGAGGAAGAATTTACCTTCGTCGTTCCGGGAAAAACACTCTCGGAGGTTGCAAAGCTTCTGAAGGACGACGATACCGAAGCTGCGCTGAAGATCGAAAAGCGCCACATACTCTTTGAAATCGGCAATTACGTGGTTCTTTCCAGATTGCTGGAAGGCGATTTTATCGATTATAAGGCGGTCATTCCGAAGGAAAACGCAACGGAAATGGTGCTCCAGACGAGAAGATTCATGGAGAGCGTCGAGCGTGTTTCGCTTCTGATCAACGACCGCAGAAGGATTCCGGTCCGCTGCGTCTTTGAAGATAACGCCGTACGTCTTTCCTGCGAAACGGAAATGGGCCGCGCGAACGACCAGTTCCCGGCGCAGATTTCCGGAGGCGCCGTCGAGATGGGCTTTAACAACAGATATCTGCTCGACGCGCTGCGCTATGCGGAAGACGACGAGATCCGCATCCGTCTGAACGGACCGTTCAGCCCGATGACGATCGTTCCGAAGGACGGCGACGCCTTCCTCTTCCTCGTTCTGCCGGTAAGACTTTAAGAGACGGGTGATTCTGCTTGTATATTACGCGTTTTCTCTGTGACTCTTTTCGGAATATCGAAGCGCAGGAGTTTCTGCCGGATCCCGGCGTAAACGTCATCTGCGGGAAAAATGCGCAGGGAAAAACGAATCTGATCGAAGCGATCTGGCTGTTTACGGGGGAAAAATCGTTCCGCGGCGCAAAAGACGGCGATTATCTGCCGCTCGCTTTGCCGCAGAAAAGGGTCTCGATGCGTCTTTCGTTCGAGAGCGGAGGCCGGGAAAACGACGTTTTGCTCGGTTTCTCCGAGGGAAAAAAACAGGTTGAGATCAACGGCGTCAAACGGCGCGGCCTCTCTGCGCTGACCGGTCATTTCTGCGCGGTTATTTTTTCGCCGGAACATCTCTCTCTCGTGAAAAATACGCCGAATCTGCGGCGGAATTTTCTCGATAACGCGATCTGCCAGATCCGTCCGCTTTATTCGAAAACGCTGTTTCAGTACGACCGCACGCTTGCCGAGCGCAATTCGCTCCTTAAAGATATCCTGCGGCATCCGGAGCTGCGCGATACGCTCGAGATCTGGGATGAACGCCTCGCCTATTTCGGCAGCCGGATCATCCGCCAGCGTCTCGAATATCTCGATCCGCTGAAAAAGTACGCCCGGAACATTTATTATGAGCTTTCTTCCGGCGGAGAAGCCATCGATATTTCCTATCTCAGTACGGAAAACTGTGGGGCGGAAGATCTCTACGCCGAGATGATCGCAGCGTTCAAAAGGACCGAACGCGAGGATCTGCAGAACGGATTTACGACAACCGGGCCGCACCGCGACGATATCGAGTTTACAATCAACGGGAAAAGCGCGCGGAGTTTCGGTTCCCAGGGGCAGCAGCGCTCGATCGTCCTGGCGCTGAAATTCGCCGAGGCGGAAATGCTCTCTTCGGTGATCGGCGAAAAGCCGGTGCTTCTTCTGGACGACGTGATGAGCGAGCTCGATCAGAAGCGCCAGGAATATATCCTCAATCATATCGGCGGCTATCAGGTCCTGATTACCTGCTGCGACGTTCAGAATACGGATCTGCTGAAGCAGGGATCTGTCTTTTCCGTTTCGGAGGGAAAAATCACGCGCGAAAAATAAAAGGAAATCAAGAAAATGTATCTTCATTTAGGACAAAATACGGTGATCCGCGGGGATCAGATGATCGGAATCTTCGATCTGGAAAACACCACCGTTTCGAAAATTACGCGGGAATATCTCGCCGCCAGGCAGAAGCGCGGCGAGGTGGTCAACGTTTCGATGGAAATTCCGAAATCGTTCGTCGTCTGCTGCGACCGCAGAAAAGCGGCGAAAGTCTACGTCTCCCAGATTTCGGCCGCTACGCTTGTAAAGCGGACGAAGGCGGATCCGGCGAATCTTTGAAAGGCTCGAAATGAAACTGTTTGCAAGACCGCAATGTCCCTATTGCAAGAAAAAAATGAATTTTATGGTGACGTGGCTGATCCGGCGCGAAGGAGAATTCCGCTGCCCGCGCTGCGGGGGGATCTCGAACATCGTCCTCGACGCCAAGCTGAGCATTTTCGGCGTCCTTGCGGTGTTTACAACGCTGATTCTGTTCTTTGTCTATCGCTACGTCAAAAACGACGAGCGGCCGGAGCTTCTTTTGTGGCTGCTGCTGCCGATCGTGCTGTTTTATCTGTTAAGCTTCTTTTTCGTCCGGCTGCGAAAGAATACGAGAAAGCGCCGCAAAAAAGCCGTCAAGGCAAAAAAGGCGGCGGAACCCTGGAAAACGGCGCAGCTTGACGAAAACACAAAAATTGTTTGATCTGACGGTCTGAGAGAATCCGCAGGATAGATTTGGAGGAAATTACGCTTGGATACGAATGACATCATTAAGGTTGAAGAGACCTACGACGAAAACCAGATTCAGGTCCTCGAAGGGCTGGAGGCGGTGCGGAAGCGCCCGGGCATGTATATCGGTTCGACCGGCGAGCGCGGGCTGCATCATCTCGTCTATGAGATCGTCGACAACGCGATCGACGAGGCGCTGGCCGGGTTCTGTACGAAGATCGAAGTGAAGATCCTGCCCGGAAATATCATCAGCGTCGAGGACAACGGCCGCGGCATCCCCGTCGGCATCCAGAAAAAGACCGGGATCTCTGCGCTGACGGTCGTCTTTACGATGCTCCACGCGGGCGGCAAATTCGGCGGCGGCGGATATAAGGTTTCCGGCGGTCTCCACGGCGTCGGCGCTTCGGTCGTCAACGCGCTTTCCGTCTGGCTGGAGGTAGACGTCTATCACGAAGGCCATCATTATTTCCAGCGTTTTGAATACGGCAAGGAGGTCTCCCCCGTTGAAGATCTCGGCCCGATCCCGGACGAAACCCGTACCGGTACGGTCGTGCGCTTCCTCGCCGATCCCGAAATCTTCAGGGAGACGACGGAATACAACTACGAAACGCTCCAAAAGCGGCTGCGCGAGCAGGCGTTCCTCAACGCCGGCGTGCGGATCGTCCTGCGCGACGAGCGCGGCGAAGAGCCGGCAGAAGACGATTTCTGCTACGAAGGCGGTATTTCGAGCTTCGTCGACTACCTCAACAAGAAAAAATCCGCAACGCCGATCCACGAGGAGATCATTCATTTCGGCGCGGAGGCGCCGGATCACAACTCCACCGCGGAAGTTGCGATGCAGTACAACGACGATTACAACGAGCTGATGCTCTCGTTTGCAAACAATATCCATACGACCGACGGCGGCACGCACGAAGAAGGCTTCCGCAGGGCGCTGACGAAGGTCATGAACGATTACGCCCGCCGCCACAATATCATCAAGGACGGCGGAGAAAAGCTTTCCGGCGAAGATCTGCGCGAAGGTCTGACCGTCGTTATCAGCGTCAAGCTCAAGGAGGCGCAGTTCGAAGGCCAGACGAAAGCGAAGCTCGGCAATACCGAGATCGCCTCGCTCGTTTATTCCGTTGTCAACGAAAAGCTGGCAGCGTTCCTTGAGGAAAACCCCGCCGCCGCCCGCGATATCTTCGATAAGGCGATGGCTGCCGCCCGCGCGAGAGAGGCCGCGCGCAAAGCCCGCGAGCTCGTGCGCCGGAAATCCGCGCTTGAATCGGCAACGCTCCCCGGAAAGCTCGCGGACTGCCAGTCAAAGAACGTGGAAGAAACCGAAATCTATATCGTCGAGGGCGATTCCGCCGGCGGCTCCGCCAAGGGCGGCCGCGACCGCCGCTTTCAGGCGATCCTTCCGCTTTGGGGAAAAATGCTCAACGTCGAAAAAGCCCGCCTCGACAAGGTCTACGGCAACGAAAAGCTGACCCCGGTCATGCTGGCGCTCGGCAGCGGGATCGGCGAAGAATTCGATATCAACAAGCTGCGCTACGGCAAGGTCATCATCATGGCCGATGCCGATGTCGACGGCTCCCATATCCGCATCCTGCTTCTGACCTTCTTCTACCGCTTTATGAAGCCGCTGGTGGAGCAGGGCCACGTTTATCTTGCCCAGCCGCCGCTTTTCCGGATCAGCAAGGGCAAAAATCACTATTACGCCTATTCCGACGCCGAACGCGACCGGATCATGGAGGAGCTCGGCTCCGGCTATGAGATCCAGCGCTACAAAGGTCTCGGCGAAATGGATTCCGACCAGCTCTGGGAGACGACGATGAACCCCGCAACGCGCATCATGCTGCGCGTGAGCGTTGAGGACGCGGCGCTCGCCGACGAGGCCTTTACGATCCTCATGGGCGACAAGGTCGAGCCGAGAAGAGAATTCATCGAGAAAAACGCGAAATACGTTCAGAATCTCGACGTCTGACCGGCTGCTTTTTTGAGAATCCCTTCATTTACAGAAATACATAGGACGGTGCTACCATGGATGAGTTACAAGGGTTAGAAATGCCCCAGGAGAAGATTATCGACGTCGATCTGGAGAAGGAGGTCAAAAAATCCTTCCTCGATTATTCGATGTCGGTCATCGTTTCGCGCGCGCTGCCGGACGTTCGCGACGGTCTCAAACCGGTCCACAGGAGAATTCTGTATACGATGTACGAAAACAGCCTCTGGCCGGAACGCGCCTACCGCAAATGCGCCGATACCGTCGGCGCGGTTTTGGGGCGCTATCATCCTCACGGCGACGCTTCGGTCTACGATGCGCTCGTCCGTCTGGCGCAGGATTTCTCCATGCGCTATCCCCTCGTCGACGGCCACGGCAACTTCGGTTCGGTCGACGGCGATCCCCCGGCTGCCTACCGTTATACAGAGTCAAGATTATGTAAACTTTCGGTCGACCTGCTCGAGGATATCGATAAGGAAACGGTCGACTTTATCCCGAACTACGACGACCGCCTGAAAGAACCGACGGTTCTCCCCTGCCATCTCCCGAATCTTCTCGTCAACGGCTCTACGGGCATTGCCGTCGGCATGGCAACGAATATCCCGCCCCACAATATGGGCGAAGTGATCGACGGCGTCTGCTGTCTGATCGACAATCCCGACGCCACGCTCGACGAGATCATGGAATCGATCAAAGGGCCGGATTTCCCGACCGGCGGCATCATCATGGGCCGCAGCGGCATCCGCGCCGCCTACGCCACCGGGCGCGGCAAGATCACCCTGCGCGCGAAAACGGAGATCGAGGAAGGGAAAGACGGCCGCGCAAAAATCATCGTGACCGAGATCCCCTACCAGGTCAACAAGGCGCGTCTGATCGAAAGCATCGCCGATCTCGTCAAGGATAAGCGGATCGAAGGCATCTCCAACGTCGAGGATCATTCCGACCGCGACGGGATGTATATCGTCATCGACACCAAGCGCGACGCTTCGCCGCAGATCGTTCTCAACCAGCTTTTCTCCTATTCACAGATGCAGATCACCTACGGCGTGATCATGCTCGCGATCGTCGGCGGCGAGCCGAAAACGCTCTCGCTGATCGATTATCTGAAAGAATATATCAAGTTCCAGGAAGACGTCATCCGCAGAAGAACGCAGTTCGACCTGCGCAAGGCGAAGGAGCGCATGCATATCCTCGAAGGTCTCAAGATCGCCGTCGACGCGATCGATGAGATTGTCCGCATCATCCGCACCTCGAAGGACCGCCCGGAGGCGCGCGCGCGCATGACGGAACGCTTCGGCCTCGACGACGTTCAGACCCAGGCGATCGTCCAGATGCCGCTCGGCAGCCTGACCGGTCTCGAGCGCCAGCGTCTCGAGGACGAGATCGCCTCGCTCTCCGCGAAGATCGAGGATTACCTCGACATTCTCGAAAACGAACGGCGCGTGCTCGCGATCATCAAGGACGAAGCGCTCGAAATGAAGCGTAAATACGCCGACGAACGCCGTACCGAGATCACCGCGATTGAGGGCGAGGTCGATATCGAAGACCTGATCCCGCGCGAGGACTGCGTCCTGATCCTGACAAATTCCGGCTACGTCAAACGCCAGACGGTCGATACCTACAAGCAGCAGAAACGCGGCGGCCGCGGCATCAACGGCATGAAGCGCACCGAAGAGGATGCGCCGGCCCAGATGTTCATCGCGAACAGCCACGATTTTATTCTTTTCTTTACCTCCTTCGGCAAGGTCTATAAGCTCAAATGCTATGAGATCCCGGAGGGCTCGCGCAACAGCATCGGCCGCTATATCACGAATTTCCTGCCGCTGATGCCCGGCGAGCGTATCAGCTCGATGCTCCGCCTCTCCGAATTTGAAGAGGATAAATACCTCGTGATGCTCACGAAGAACGGCATCTGCAAGCGTACCGCCATGAGCGCCTATGATTCCTCCCGCAAGGGCGGGATCATCGCGATCGTGCTCGACGAAGGCGACGAGCTGCGCTGGGTCCAGATCACCGGCGGAAGCGACGATCTGCTCGTTGCAACGAAGCGCGGCATGTCGATCCGCTTCAACGAGGAAAACCTGCGTGAAATGGGCCGCGTGACCCGCGGCGTCAAGGCGATCACGCTGCGTGAGAACGACGAGATCGTCGGTCTTGCGGACGTCGATCAGTGCCCCTACGTTCTGACCGTCTCCGAAACGGGCTACGGGCGGATCTCGCCGGTTTCCGATTACCGGCTCCAGAACCGCGGCGGCAAGGGCCTGATCAACTACCATACCGAAAAATACGGCGACGTCGCAGCGCTGCGCGCGATCGAGCTCGATGAAGACGTGATCCTGATCTCGAAGGACGGCGTCGTGATCCGCATTCCCGCGGATTCCGTCCGCATCTGCGCGCGCCCGAGCAAGGGCGTTAAGGTCATGCGGATCGACGGCGAAGAGAACAAGGTCGTCTCGATCGCCTGCGTGCCGCAGGATTCCGACGAAGAGACGGATTCCCTCCCCGACGATCCCGATCCGCTCGAGGACGAAGCGCCCGAAGAAACGGAAGCGCCCGAGGAGATCACGGAGCTTTCCGACAAAGCCGAAGACGAAGAATAAATATTAAAATAGCGAAAAGCCGCGGCAAAGGAAATCCTTTTGCCGCGGCTTTTTATTTGTTTTCATGTTTTCCGGAAGAGCCAGAAATGGTTTTGTCCGTCGTTCGTGTGCGTAATGTTGCAGCCGAGAGAAATTTTCCGGCCGGGATTGCTTTGAAGCAGCATTCCCAGGATCGTATTTGCGAAAGCGCTATTGCCGCATTTTTCGGGCAAAAGCTCAAAAAGCAGGGCGTATTCCCGACCGTCCTTCAGGCGGGAAAACTCCGGATAAAACTCCCGGACGTACCGCCATCCGTGCTTTTCGAAGACCAGCTCGTATTCGGGGCTGCTTTTGAAGTCCGGAAGATCCGGCTCCTCTTCGGCGTCGTCGGATTCCCGATACTCCCGGAAATCCAGATCCCCGTAATCCTTCTGCCTTAAGTGGCGTTCGAAGAATTCGTTGACGGAGTCGATCAGCCCCTGATAATCTTCCTTGCTGATGCCGAATTCCTCGGCCGGGTCGTAATCTTCCATGGATTGCTGAATGTAAGCGCGCCAGGTTTTCAGTTTTTCTTCCATGCCTGTCATTTCGGTTTGATATGACTTCTGAATCTCTTTGATTTCACGCAGCCGCGCTTGACCCTCTGCGATTTTCCGCTCGAACGCCTGATAAATGAAAGAATCGTCCCGATCGAGCAATTCTTTGATTTCTTCAATCGTAAATCCCGCTTTTTGCAGGTTCTTGATTTTTATGAAAACAAGCGCCTGATCCTCCTCGTAGAACCGGTATCCGGACCAGCGGTCCACACGGGCGGGCTTGAGCAGGTTTTCGTGATCGTAATAGCGAAGCGTCTGAGGATTGCAGCCGCAGAGCGCCGAAAATTCCTTGATCGTCATATCACGAACCTCCTTTCCAGACCCGTTATATCATTACAGCGCGCTGTAAGGTCAAGCGTTTTTTGTAAAATTTATGTTCGATCGTCCAGATACCGCAGCAGCGCCTCTTTTTCGTTCGGGGCGCGGTTTTCCGTAACGGCGTCGAGCAAAGCTTCGAGCGCCGCGCCGATTTCTTTCCCCCGGTAGCCGAGCGCAAGCAGATCGTCGCCGTTTACGGCGAGCGATTTTAACGAGAAGCAGTCTTCCCGCGCAAGGATCTCCCGTGCCATCGCTTCAACTGCGTCGAGCTCCTCCGTGCGGCCGTGATATTTCGGCGCGAGCGCGAGCGTATCGGCGCGCATGAGCGCGAGCAGCTCGAAAAAAGCCTCTCCGCCGAGTTTTCGAAGCCGCCGTTTTACCACCGCTTCGCGCGGTTCGATCGGCGAATCGTGATGGCGCACCAGAAGTACGACCCGCTCCTTCGTTTCGCGGTCCGCCTTGAGCGACGAAAGGAGTTTCTCCGCGAGCTCGGCGCTTTTTTCATAGTGCCCGTAAAAATGGCCGATCCCGTTTTCATCGAGCGAGAAGCAGTCCGGTTTTCCGATATCGTGGAGCAGCGCCGCAAGGCGCAGGCGCGGTGCCGGCGCGATCCGCGCGGTCGCGCGGGCCGTGTGGGCGAGCAGATCGAAGCAGTGATACGGGCTTTTCTGATCGAAGCCTTTCATCGGCGCAAGCTGCGGGAGCACAACCGAGAGGATCTCGGTATAGCGGAGCAGAACCCGCTCGACGCCCTCTCCGCAGAGCAGCTTTTTCAGTTCCGCGAAGACCCGCTCGCGGGAAACGCCCCGGAGCAGCTCCTTCTTTTTACAGAGCGCTTTTTCGGTTTCGGGCTCGATTTCGAAATTCAGCACGCTCGAAAAGCGCAGCGCGCGCAAAATCCGCAGCGCGTCCTCCTCAAAGCGGTCCTCCGGCGAACCGATGCAGCGGATGATTCGGTTTTGAAGATCCTCCTGTCCGCCGAAAAAATCGAGAAATCCGCGGTCGGGGTGATAGGCGATCGCGTTGACCGTAAAATCCCGCCGGGCGGCGTCGTCGCGCAGGGAGCGCGAAAAGCGGACGGAATCGGGATGGCGGTGGTCGGCCGAGGCGGAATCGACCCGGTACGTCGTGATCTCAAACGGCGTTCCCTCGAATAAAACGGTCACCGTTCCGTGGCGCAGGCCGGTTTCAACGACGCGGTACCCGGAAAAGCAGCGCTTTGTCTCTTCGGGCAGCGCGTTCGTGGTCAGATCAATATCGCCGGATTCCTTTTGGAGGAGCAGGTCACGCGGGAATCCGCCGATCATATAGGCTTCGAAGCCGTTTTGCTCCAAAACGGCGATGATTTTTTTTGCTTTTTCAAATACTGCGTTGTTCATCTCTGAAAATCCCCAAAAAAACAGTTGGTTTTTACCGGTTTCCTTGCTATAATAAAATCGAAAGAATCACCAGAATATCAAATTCTGCTTTTATCATATAGGATTCCGGGAAGGAAAGCAAGGAGGGCTCAGATGAAAAACGGAAAAGAAAACCGCGTTCTGCTGATTGTGAATCCCCGGTCCGGGCTGCAGAAGCTGAAGAATCATCTTCTCGAGATCGTCGATATTTACAGTAAAGCCGGCTGTGAGCTTACCGTCATGACCACCCAGCGCGGCGGCGACGCGGCGCGCATCGCCCGAGAATACGGCGGAGACTTCGGAAAAGTCGTCTGCAGCGGCGGCGACGGAACCTTCAACGAAACGGTCAGCGGACTGATGGAGCTTTCCGAACGCCCGCTGCTCGGCTACATCCCCGCCGGAACGACCAACGATTTCGCAGTAAGCATGAAGCTTGCGACCAACCTCAAAAAAGCGGCGCAGCAGACGATCACCGGCGAGCAGAAAACGATCGATATCGGACGCTTCAACGGGCGCTGTTTTTCCTACGTCGCTTCGTTCGGCGCGTTTACGGGCGCTTCCTATTCCGCCCCGCAGAATATCAAAAACACGATCGGCCATCTCGCGTATCTGATCGAGGGCGTCAACGATCTGTCGAACATCCGGCCTTACAAGGTCCGCGTGGAAACGAAGGAACGGGTCCTCGAGGGCGAATATCTCTTCGGCGCGGTCAGCAATTCGACCTCGCTCGGCGGGATGCTCAAGCTCGGGAAAAAGTACGTCGATATGAACGACGGCCTCTTTGAAGTTCTTCTGGTCAAAAAACCGGATAAGGCGATCGAGCTGCAGAAGATCATCTCCGGACTTCTGACCCAGCGGTACGACGGAAAAGTCGTTACGCTTTTCTCCACTTCGGAAGTAACGTTCCATATGGAGGAGGTCATTCCCTGGTCGCTCGACGGCGAATATGAGCCCGGAACCGCCGAGGTGCATATCGAAAATATACGCGATGCGATCCGGATTATGGTCTGATTTCGCTTTCTATTATATATATAGTATATATACGATACCGAAAGCCCAAGTTATGGGCTTTCTTTTTTCCGGAAAAATAGTTGTTGCTTTTAAATTCCGGATTCGTTATAATAGGGTATGTTCAGTAAAAAAAGCAAAGGAGCCTGAGAGATGAAAAAGTGGAGTTTCGTTTTGGCGCTCGTTCTGGTCATGGCGCTCTTTTCCGCGTGCGGCGTAACCGGCTGGGACGGGAGCAGCTCGTCCTCGCAGCAGGAGGCGGAGCCCTCCTCCGCGGTCAACGAAAACGTAACCGACGAGAGCTTCGAGGACAATCTGACCGGACTCGTGAATTATATGAAAGAAGCCGGCGTTATCACCGGCAACACCGAATCGATGCAGGCGGCGATGATCGGCGCGAAGGAAGGCGTCCGCTTTGCAACGGAGGCGTATACGGTCGAGCTTTACGAATACGATCTTTCGAACCTCAACGAGACGGCGCAGTCGGTCCTTTCGTCCGTGCGTGAAAAGGGAACCTTTGAGCTGCTCGGCTTCGAAGCGAAAGCGGCTCTTTCCGACAGCGGAAAATATCTGATGGTGTTTACGGAAACCGGAAAAGAAGCGTCGATCGCGGAAGCGGTCCGCAAGCTCTTTGCCGTTTTCAAAAAGTAAATCCCCGTATCCGAACCCAAAGCATCGAAAGAGCAGAGCGGCGCCGAAGTGCCGTTTTGCTCTTTTTCAAACGAAAGGAGCGGTTTTTATGAGAGCGGTTCTGCAGCGCGTGACCGCCGGAAAGGTTGCGATCGACGGCCGGATACACGGCGAGATCGGCCGCGGATTCGTCGTCCTGCTCGGAATTCACGGGGACGACACCGAGGCGATCGCAGATTTTTTCGCGGAAAAAATCGTGAATCTGCGCGTATTTGAAGACGAGGCGGGAAAAATGAACCGTTCGCTGCTCGATACGGGGGGATCGATCCTGCTCGTTTCCCAGTTTACGCTTTACGCCGACTGCAGCCACGGCCGGCGCCCGTCCTTTATCGAAGCGGCCCGCCCGGAAAAGGCGATCCCGCTTTACGAGCGGATGATCGCGAAGCTGCGCGGCTTCGGGATCCGCGTGGAAACCGGGGAGTTCGGCGCGGATATGCAGGTGGAAATCGCCAACGACGGACCGGTTACGATTCTTCTCGATTCGAACGAAATTTACCGAAAAAAAGCGCCGTAAAAAAACTTGAAAATTTTTTAAAAAAACAGTTGACAACGCAAAACCCTTTGTGGTAATATAATTAAGCTGTCACCCGGGAGGGCGGC
>CACZON010000043.1 GCA_902782805.1 Oscillospiraceae bacterium | reverse complement strand
CCTATATGTTCCAGACGGACGGAGAATTCAAGGATTATTTCGCGTGGTCCTGCAAAACGACCGGCGAAAAGAACGCCGAAGGTCCCGCTCCGGACGGCGAGGAATACTACGCGATGGCGCTTTTCTTCGCGGATCGCCGCTGGGGAAGCCGCGAAGGAATTTTCGACTATGCGAAAGAAGCGCGCGCGATTCTTTCCGCGGCGCTTCATAAAGGCGAGCCGGATCGGCCCGGCGCGCCGATGTGGAACCGTGAGAACGGTCAGATCCTCTTCGTTCCGGGCAGCCCGTTTACCGATCCTTCCTATCATCTGGCGCATTTTTACGAGCAGTTCGCGCTCTATGCCGACGAAGCGGACCGTCCGTTTTGGAAATTCGCCGCCGGGAAGAGCCGTGAATTTCTGGTAACCGCGTGTCATCCAGAAACCGGTATGAACCCCGAATACTCCACCTTCGAAGGAAAGCCGTTCGTCCGTCCCGGTTCCCGCTGGCGCCACGACTGGTTCTATTCCGACGCCTACAGAACGAGCGCGAATCTCGGAATGGACGCGCTCTGGTACGGGATCGACTGCGGGCAGTATCAGGCGGCCGGCAAGCTCGCGAAATTCCTGCTGCCGCACGATTTCGGGCGCGAGACCGTTTTCGAGATCGACGGCACCCCGGTCGACGAGCCGGTGAAGCATCCGCTCGGCGTTCTCGCCGCAACGGCCGAAGGCGCGCTCTGCGCTAAGGATCTTTCCCAGAAGGATCTCTCGCCGGAAGATCAGGCGCTGCGCGCGTTTGTCGTAAAGCTGTTTTCCGAACCGATGCGACGGGGAAAAATGCGTTATTACGACAACTGCCTCGCACTTTTTGCCCATCTTGCGCTGTCCGGACGGTATCGTATCTTTTAAGCGGCGTTTTTTCGCGGTTTCCTAAATATAGGAAATCGTGAAAAAGAATCCGTCAAATATAGAATTGATCAGAAACGCAGGTTCCTATATTTAGGAATCTGCGTTTTTTGATCGGAAAAGTGCCGAAAAAGGGAGAGAGCACACCGATCCGGCGGTAGAATGAAAAAAAGCGCGCGAAAGGTGCCGCGAAACGGTGAGAAAACGGACGAACGGAAAAAATTTCGTTCCGGCATCTTATAGAAAGCGCGGAAAAACGGCCGTCGGATTTTTCTCAAAAAAGGTCTTGACGCGAAGAGGAGAGGTGTGTTATTGTGAAAACGCAAAAGGAACAAATGTTCGATTTGCGCTTGCAAAACGAAACGAAAGGGGAGGTGCAATCCGAATGAATTGCCCGAAATGTCAGAAACGAACGAATGTGATCGATACGCGCCGCTCCCTTGGCGGCGGCAGCGTCTACCGTATCCGCAAATGCCCGCGCTGCGGATTCTCTTTCCGTACGTTGGAGACAAAGCTTCGTTTTGAGGAAAAGGAGGCGCGCCGCGATGCCTAACTATACCGGCGGCGCCGATACCGTTTGCCCTTTTTATCTGCGCGAGGATGCAAAAAGCATCTCGTGCGAAGGCTTCGGACTTGCCAGCGTTATGACGATGAAGTTCAAAAAGACCGAGGAAAAGCGCGCCTGGCAAAGCCAATACTGTTTTTTGTTTTCCTACGGCCGCTGTCCGATCGCCGCCGCGATTGAAAGAAAATACGAAACGAAGGAGGAACAGGAACCGGCAGTCAAACGCCTTCGCTGATTTTGCCGGATCGAATCTAACAAAAGTCATATCCCCATTCGCCGCTTCATATCCTTGTAGCAAAGAACGTTTTGAAGCAAAGGAGCGTTACGAATGGCGAACACGAGCATTTACGCGGATATCGCAAAGCGGACCCGGGGAGATATCTATATCGGCGTCGTCGGTCCGGTTCGCAGCGGGAAATCGACGTTTATCAAACGCTTTATGGAAACAACCGTCATTCCCAATATCGAAAGCGAGCCGGAGCGGGCGCGGGCGACCGACGAGCTTCCGCAATCTGCCGCCGGGCGGACGATCATGACCACCGAGCCGAAATTCGTGCCGGAACAAGGCGTCGGCGTACACCTTGAGGAAGGAGCGAGCTTCCGCGTGAGAATGATCGACTGCGTCGGATACATCATCCCCAGCGCGATCGGATATATCGAGGAAGGCGCGCCGCGGATGG
>CACZON010000042.1 GCA_902782805.1 Oscillospiraceae bacterium | reverse complement strand
GCATATCCGTGATTTTTCCTTTTCCTTCGTCGCCCCAGTTGGCGCCGACGACTGCTGTTACCATCTTACCGTCTCCTTTCAAAAAAAACACATTTCATTATATAGCGCCGGGCGGCGGCACGCAAGTTTTTCGAAAACTTTTCATAAAAAACGGAAAACCGATTGAAAAAACGCCCCGAAAACGGTATCATAAAAGCAGAAATTCACAAGATATGCGCATGTTTTGGGCGATCCGACCTAATCTGCGCCGTGATGCGGCGTAAAGCGTTTTGCTTTGCGCAAAGGAGGCAAAACCGGAATGGAGTACCGAAAAGAACACGATTCCATGGGCGAAGTGCTCGTACCCGCCGATAAATACTACGGCGCCCAGACCCAGCGCAGCGCCGATCATTTCAAAATCGGAACCGAAAACGAAAAGATGCCGCGCGAGATCCTCACCGCCTTCGCGCGGATGAAAAAGGCCGCCGCCCGCGCCAATGCGGTTTTGCAGCCGAAGCGGATGACGGCGAAAAAAGCCGAAGCGATCGAGATGGTCTGCGGCGAGATCCTTGAAGGAAAGCTCTGGGATCATTTCCCGCTCGTCGTCTTCCAGACCGGCAGCGGCACGCAGTCGAATATGAACGTCAACGAGGTGATCGCCAACCGCGGCAACGAGCTGCTCGGCGAAACTCTGCTGCACCCGAACGACGACGTGAACCTCTCGCAAAGCTCCAACGATACCTTCCCTACGGCGATGCAGATCGCCGCGGTCCTCGCGCTCGAGGATCGCCTCCTCCCCGCCGCGCAGCGCCTCGCGGACTGTTTTAGACGGCTTGAAGAAGAAAACGCAGACGTCCTCAAGATCGGACGGACGCACCTTCAGGACGCGGTGCCGATCCGTTTCTCCCAGGAGATCAGCGGCTGGCGCGCTTCGGTCGAAACCGGGATTGCGCTGATCCGCGCTGCGCTGCCGCCGCTCTATTCGATTGCGCTCGGCGGTACGGCCGTCGGGACCGGACTCAACGCCCCGGCGGGATTTGCAGAAAAAGCCGCTGCTGAGCTCGCAGCCGATACCGGAAAGCCCTTCGTGACCGCCGCGAACAAATTCCACGCGCTGACCTCGAAATCGGAGCTCGTCTTCGCCCACGGCGCGGTCAAGGCACTCGCCGCCGATCTGCTCAAAATCGCGAACGACGTGCGGCTGCTCGCCTCCGGGCCGCGCGCAGGCCTCGGCGAGATCTTTATCCCCGAAAACGAGCCGGGTTCCTCTATCATGCCCGGAAAGGTCAACCCGACGCAGTGCGAAGCGCTGACGATGGTTGCCGTACAGGTTTTCGGCAACGACGCCGCGATCGCTTTTGCGGCCTCGCAGGGCAATTTCGAGCTCAACGTCTATATGCCCGTAATCGCTTACAACTTCCTCCAATCCGTCTCGCTGCTCTCGGAAGCGATCGAATCCTTCCGGCAGAATTGCGCGGAAGGGATCCGCCCCAACCGCGAAAAAATGGCCGAAAACCTCGAGCGTTCGCTGATGCTCGTTACGGCGCTGAACCCTGTGATCGGCTACGAAAACGCCGCGAAGGTGGCGAAAAAAGCCTTTGCGGAGAATATCTCCCTGCGCGAGGCCGCGATCTCCCTCGGCCTGCTGACCGGCGAGGCGTTCGACCGAGCCGTCCGGCCGGAAAAGATGGTCTGATCCCGCGTTTTGAACCCCGGTTATACGCAAAAATCCCTTCGCCCGAAAAGCGAAGGGATTTTTTTCGGTTTGCTGCGGGAGATTTTTATGACTGGACGAGATGCGGCGAGGTTACGGAAGTCCACCTCATCTTGTTGAGATCCTTCGACAAGCTCAGGATGACAGGACGGGGAGCTGCGAGCTATTCGAGGGCAGAACGCAGGCGCAGCGCACAGCAGCACCATGCCGGGCTCGTCGGAATTCGCCCTTATGAGTTCGCGTTGATCCGTTGATCGGATCAACGGTTCACTTTTCGGGCGATTCCTCCTCTCCCCAAAAAATCTTTGATTTTCCGGGGGCCCCGTTTATGCTTCCCGAGGGCAGAACGCAGGCGGCGAGGCAGAGCAGCTACTGCCGGGCAAATATGTTTGCTCCTATCGCCGGAGAACCCTGCGTTACGAAAAAATGTTGCCGTCGAGGGCGCTGCGGGCGGCGAGAATATACTTTGCGCGGTCGAGGGGATCGACGCCGCGGCGCGGTGCGGTCTCGCCGAGCTCGAGCGGACATTCGCGGTAACCGAAAAGCCGGGTGCTCATGCTGCCGCGGCCGCTCGTAAAGGAAGCGAATGCCGTGGGGTAATCGAGGCTTTCCGAAGCGGGGATCAGAGCGGTCAGCGAGGCGCTTTCCTCATCGGAGGCGGTCGAAACCGTCTCTCCGCGCATCGCGAGGACGTCGCTCATCACGCGCCCTATCAGCTCGAGCGGAACGTAGAATTTCGCTTCGAGGATCGGTTCGAGCAGTACGGAGCCGCCGTTGCGAAGGCCGTCCTGGATCGCCATCGGCGTTGCAACGATAAAATCGAGCGGATGGGTATGGATCAGGTGATGCCCGCCGCCGACGAGCGTGATTTTCAGATCGGTCGCCTGCCAGCCGAGGCGCCCCTGGGAGAGCGCGCGGGGGATCGTATCGGCGACCTGGTGCTGATAGCGCGGAAGAATATCGCGCGCCGCAACGGCGGAGGAATAGGAGACGCCGCTGCCGCGTTCGGCGGGCTCGAGCTCGAATTCGAGGATCGCCCAGCAGGGCTTCGGCATCGTATAAGCAACGAATCCGCGGGCTTTTTCGCGGATCGTCTCGCGGTAGATGATCTTC
>CACZON010000041.1 GCA_902782805.1 Oscillospiraceae bacterium | reverse complement strand
TCTCTTGAAAATCGCCGCAGCGATCAGGCCGAAAATCGGCAGCAGGAACGAGAAGATGCCGAGCCATTTGTTGCCGGTATCGTGGATCGGACGGTTGAGGATGAAGTCGGAACCGACAAGCGTCGGCTCTTCGTTCGCCGCTTCGATCCGTATCCTTTCTTCCTCGGCTTTCTGTTCGGGAGAAATAATCGTGATCGATTTGATGCGTTCGCCTTTTTCGCGCAGCTCTTTATACTCCTCGATCTCTTTCTTGTTGCCGTAGACCCAGTGATCATGGCCGATGTTGACGAGCTCGGGTTTATCCTCGCTGTAATCGTGGATCGAAGGATCGTAAGTATAGAGCTTCTTGTTCTTTTCAAGCTGCGGATCGGGGATCGGGATCGCGGAGATCAGCGAATGGGTATACGGATGGAGCGGGAAATCGAAAAGCTCGCCCGTTTCCGCGATCTCAACGATATCGCCCTTGTAGATAACCGCGATACGGTCCGAAATAAAGCGGACGATCGAAAGGTCGTGAGCAATGAAAAGATAAGAAATATCGCGTTCCGCCTGGAATTTCTTCAGGAGGTTGAGCACCTGCGCGCGAATCGAAACGTCAAGCGCTGAGATCGGTTCGTCGGCGATGACGAGCTCCGGCTCCATGACCATCGCACGCGCCAATCCGATTCTCTGGCGCTGGCCGCCGGAGAATTCGTGCGGATAACGGGTCAGGTGCTCGGGGAGCAGGCCGACTTCCTCGATGATCTTTTCGACCTTCGCAACGCGATCGGCTTCGCTCTCGTAGAGATGGAAGTTATAAAGGCCTTCGGAGATGATGTAATCGACCGTGGCGCGCTCGTTGAGAGACGCGGCGGGATCCTGGAAAACCATCTGGATATTACGGATAACCTCGCGGTCGAGCGAACGCGGGATCTTTCCGGAAATGCGAACGCCTTTGTAAGCGATCTCGCCGGCGGCGCAGGGATTGACGCGGATGACCGCGCGCCCGATCGTCGTCTTGCCGGAGCCGGATTCGCCTACGAGCGAGAACGTCTCGCCCTTGTAGATATCAAAGCTCGCGTTCTTAACCGCTCGGACGGCATTATCCCCTTTTCCGAAGGTGATGTCGACGTTTCTGACCGAGAGCAGAATCTCTCTGCCGTTTTCATCGATCGGTCCGTGCTCGGGAAGATGGGCGGCACTTTGTGTGATTTGATCTTTCATCGAAATACTGCCCTCCCCTTAAATATTAAACGCTTCGATAAGCTTTTCGTGGATGTTTTCGATAATTCCGGGCTTTTCGATCTTCGGCGCGCGCGGATCAAGCAGCCAGGTCTTCGCGTAGTGCGTATCCGTCACCTTGAACATCGGCGGCTCTTCAAGCGTATCGACCTTCAGGCAGTAGGGATTGCGCGGCGCAAATGCGTCGCCGGTAATCTTGTTGTAGAGCGACGGCGGCGTACCCGTGATCGAATAGAGCTTCACGCCCTTCTGCGCGAGCTGCGGCAGAGAGCTCAGAAGCGCCCAGGTATACGGATGGCGCGGATCGTAGAAGACTTCTTCGATATTGCCGAGCTCAATTACCTGGCCGGCGTAAAGAACCGCGACGCGGTCCGCAACGTTTGCTACGACACCGAGGTCGTGCGTGATGAAGACGATCGTATAGCCGTATTCACGCTGCAGGTCCTTCAGAAGCTGGAGAATCTGCGCCTGGATCGTAACGTCGAGCGCGGTGGTAGGCTCGTCGCAGATCAGGATTTTCGGCTGGCAGGAAAGCGCGATCGCAATAACGATACGCTGGCGCATACCGCCGGAATACTGGAACGGATAATCGTCGAAGCGGTTTTCCGCGTTCGGGATGCCGACTTGATGCATCAGCTTGAGCGCACGCTCGCGCGCTTCGGATTCGGTGCAATCCTGGTGCTTTAAGATGATCGAGGTGATCTGCTTGCCGATCGTGATGATCGGGTTCAAAGAAGTCATCGGATCCTGGAAAACGGTAGCGATCTTGCTGCCGCGGATCTGGCTCCAGTCGGCCGGATGGGTCATCTTTGCAAGGTTCAGAACGCAGGTGCCGTGGAGCTTTCCTTCGGGTTCGTCCTCCAGACGAACGCGCAGCAGCTCGCTGCCGAAGACGTTCTCACGGACTTCGTCCTTCGAGATATCTTCGCCGAGGCGGATCGCGTTCTTAAAGGATTTTTTAAGCTTGTGGGACGTACGCAGACGCTTTATAATATTGAAACGTCCGATGGAAAGGTAGGCTTCCTTTGCAACGCGGAGATTTCGCTCGTCAATTTCGGAACCGATCTCTCCGGACGTTTCCTGCGCATACTTCGCTTTGAGCTCGGCGAGCTTTGCGCGGTACTGCGTATTGTATTCGGTATCGTTTTTGAGCGCTTTTTTGTGCTCGGCAATCAGCGCTTTTTTCTTCTTCTCCAGATCTTTGATCTCTTTGTC
>CACZON010000040.1 GCA_902782805.1 Oscillospiraceae bacterium | reverse complement strand
CTCCATCACGAAGGGAACGACCTCGCCCTTGAAGAGCGTCCGTTTATAGAGGAGCGCCGCCAGAATGCCGAAGAGGATCCCGAGGAAATAGAGCCCGATCATGATCAGCGCCGCATGCTTCGGGAAAAAGGCGGAGACGAAGAATCCGTAGATCGGAACTTTCGCCGAGCAGCTCATGAAGGGTGTGAGCAGGATCGTCATTTTTCGGTCACGTTCGCTCGGGAGCGTCCTCGTTGCCATGATGGCGGGGACGGTGCAGCCGAAACCGATCAGCAGCGGAACGATGCTGCGCCCGGAAAGTCCGATTTTGCGCAGAAGCTTATCCATGAAGAACGCAACGCGCGCAATATAGCCGCTGTCCTCGAGAAGCGAGAGAAAGAGGAAGAGCGTAACGACGATCGGCAGAAAGCTCAGAACGCTGCCGACGCCGGTGAAGATCCCGTCGACGATGAGGCTGTGGATCACTTCGTTGATCCCCGCGGCGGTCAGCGCGCGATCAACCGCGCCGGAGAGCGCGGTGATTCCGGCCTCGAGCAGATCCTGGAAGAACTTTCCGATGACGTTGAAGGTCAGGAAGAAGACGAGCCCCATAATCAGGACGAAAGCGGGGATTGCCGTATATTTGCCGGTCAGGAAGCGGTCGAATTTCGCGCTGCGGATCCGCTGGCGGCTTTCGTGAGGCTTGCGGACCGTTTGGGCGCAGACCTTGCTGATGAACGAAAAACGCATATCGGCGATCGCGGCGCTGCGGTCGAGCCCGCGCTCGTTCTCCATCTGAACGATGATATGCTCAACCATTTCCGTTTCGTTTTTGTCGAGCGCCAGCGCTTCGATCACCAGCGGATCGCCTTCGATCAGCTTGCTCGCGGCAAAGCGCAGCGGCAGATCCGCTGCCTGCGCGTGATCCGCGATCAGATGGATGATGCCGTGGAGGCAGCGGTGAACCGCGCCGCCGTGGTCGCTTTCGTCGCAGAAATCCTGGCGCAGCGGTTTTTCCTGGTATTTTGCGATATGAAGCGCGTGACTGACCAGCTCGTCGACGCCGGAATTCTTCGCCGCGGAAATTGCAACGACCGGCACGCCGAGCGCATCCTCCATCGTGTTGAGATCGATGCTGCCGCCGTTTTCGGCAACTTCATCCATCATGTTGAGCGCAACGACGCCGGGGACTTCCATTTCGAGCAGCTGCATCGTCAGATAGAGATTTCGTTCGATGTTCGTTGCGTCGACGATATTGATGATCGCCTTCGGCTTTTCGCGAAGGACGAAATTGCGCGAGACGAGCTCTTCGCTGCTGTAGGGGGACATCGAATAGATCCCGGGCAGGTCGGTGATCATCGTATGGGATTTTCCCCGGATCGAGCCGTCTTTGCGATCGACGGTGACGCCCGGGAAATTTCCGACATGCTGATTCGATCCGGTCAGCTGGTTGAAAAGCGTCGTTTTTCCGCTGTTCTGATTTCCGACGAGCGCGAAGGTGAGCGTTTCGTTTTCCGGCAGCGGTTGTCCGCTGCCTTTGGGGTGGTATTTTCCGCCTTCGCCGAGGCCGGGGTGAAACGTGCGCTGCGGTTCAAACGGCTCTCTCGTTACGGCCGGGAGCCCTTCTTTTTCGCGGATGCCGATCTGCTCGGCGTCCGCAAGGCGCAGGGTGAGCTCGTAGCCGTGGATGCGCAGTTCCATCGGGTCGCCCATCGGGGCATATTTGATCACGGTAACCGCGGTGCCCGGGAGGATTCCCATATCGAGAAAATGCTGGCGCAGCGCGCCGCTTCCGCCGACGGTCGTTACAATCGCGCTTTTGCCGATCGGTAAATCTTTGAGAGTCATGGATCTGCCTCCGAAATCAATCTCTGGAACCGTATTTTTCCATATGCGCTTTGATCGCGTCAAACGTCTTTTCGCTGATGTAATGCTCGATACGGCACGCGTCGGCGGCAGCGGTTTCCTCGTCAACGCCGATTCCGGTCAGGAGTTTTGTGAGAACCGTATGGCGTTCGTAAATACTTCCGGCTTTCTTTTCTCCCGCTTCGGTCAGCTTGATAAAGCCCTGCGCATCGATGATCACAAGGCCTTCCTTTTTCAGAAGTCCGATGGCACGGCTGACCGACGGCTTTGAAAATCCCATATATTCGCTTACATCAATTCCTCTTACCGCCGAAGATTTCTGCGAAAGGATATAGATCGTTTCAAGATACATTTCTCCGGATTCCAGCATTGCCACGGGATCATCTCCGATTTCTTTTGAAGTTAGCAATACCTTAACACATTTTCCTGCTTTTTTCAACCGGAAATTCAAAAAGAGAGGTCCGATTTTTTCCCCGGCGTGTAAAAGCGGAAGGAAAAAGACCGGCGGGGCCGCGCCTGCCGGTCAGGATCAAAAAAACGGACTGCCGTATCGCGGCAGTCCGTCCTTTTTCTGCAGATTTTCGGCGGTCGCTTATTTCGAAGCGGCGGCTCCTACGACGTGCGGATTGACTCCGTTGTAGTAGTAGAGGAAGCATTCGATATCGACTTTATCGCCGACTTTGAAGCCTTCAACCGCCTTGTAGACGTCGGTATCTTTGCCGGTCAGATAGAATTCGACGCAGAAATCAATGGTCTTTCCGTCTTTGGAAGCTTTGAAATAGAGGTCGTCGGTCTTTTCCGCTTCGTTTTTGTAGGCGAACGCGGCGCCGCTCTCGTCGTACGCTTCAACGGTCATGCCTTTGAAAGCGACAAGCTCGTTTGCGTGCTTGTCGAGATCGGCGGAACCGATCAGAGAGGTCGCGTCGAACGCGGAAGCGGTGTACGAGCCTTCTTCGATCTCAAATTTCGCGTCGGTGATTTCAACTTCGCCGGACCACTCGGATTTAAATCCGGTGACTTTGATCTTCGTTCCCTTGGTCAGCTTGTTGTATTCTTCTTCGGTGCAGGGCATCTCATAGAGGAAATACGCGCCGTCCTTATCCTGGGTATAGAAAGTTGCCTTGTTGTCCCACCAGGATTGCTTCGCCTGAACGTATGTTTCAACAACGACTTCGGAATCGATCGCGGCCGCGACGTACTGCGCGTAGGTCATAACGCCTTCGCCCTTAACGTCGGCTTTTTCTTCGCTCTTGGAGCAGCCGGCAAACGCGACGCAGAGAGCGAGAACGATCAGTAACGCTATGATTTTTTTCATGGTTTGTCTCCTTCTTATCAGTAATGTTGCAAAACGCACAAATAGTATTATACTGCAAAAAATCAAAAAATCAATGGGGCAAATCCGCTTTTTTTCGGCGCAGGAGGTTGAAAAAGGCCCAGACGCCGATCAGGACCCAGACCGCGCCGAGTACAATCAGAAGCGTCAGAGCGGTTTTCGGAAGCGGACCGAGGCTGGATTTTTCGATTGCGCCGGTGTCGTTCTGATCGAGATGGTAGAGCGCATTGACGTCGGTAAACAGCTTTTCGAAATAGGCGTCGTCGATCGTCTGCCTGCGGCGGACGGATTTTGCCGTATTCTCGATCATCTGGCCGGCGGCGTCGCGCAGGGAGGCGGATCCGTTGAAGACCGGCGTGGTGAACGTATACTGCGTATTGGAAAGCAGCAGCTCGGAGGCTTTGATTTTTACCTCGTAATGTTCCGAGGTATCCTCGCCGCAGCGGGAGAGGTAATCGCGGTATTCCTCGCTTTCCTGCGCTTTTTTCGTGACCGGAACGTATCCTTCCGTTTCGGAATAAGCGATCTGGACGTCGTTTGTCAGCAGGTACTGCAAAAAGAGCCAGGAGGCGAGCACCTGCTGCGGATCGCGCTTGTTGAACATACAGATCGAAGGCCCCTGCGAGATCATTTTCGGATGCTCCGGATCGAACTGCGGGACCGGCCGCACGACGGTTTCAAAATCGACGAGTTTGTCTTCGCTGATGTCGAGAAGCGGCGCCTTTGAGCCGATCCAGGTAGCGCCCGCGGTTGAATCGACCGCAAAGATGCATTGGCCGGCGTTCAGAAAGTTTCCGGGATAGCTGTCGATCTTGAAGGTCGAGAACGCGCCGGTTTTCGTATGCTCGGCGACGGTGTACAGAAGCTCCTTCGTCGTATCGTTGAAGATGGCGATCTCTCCCTGTTCGTTGGAATAAGGCGCATCCTTCTGGCGGAGCATCTGGATCATCATATTGTCCGTCGATTTATAGATAAAGGGGATCATAATCGTCTGACCGTTTACGAGGAAGGTTCCGTCTGCGTCCCGCTGCATCGCCGCTTCCGATACTTCCCAGATATAATCCCAGGTGAGAATCTCCGGAATTTCGTAGCCGAGCGCCTCAACGTAGGTTTTGTTGATGTAGCAGGCTTCGGTCGAACGCATATAGGGCAGGGCGTAGGTGCGGCCTTCGATCGTACATTCGCGCAGGAACTGCGGGATGATCTCCTCTTTTTTCGGCGCGTCGAAGCGTACTTCGCTTCCGCCGAGGCCGTATTTCGGATGATCGAAAAGATCCTCCAGCGGAACGACGACGTTGCTGCCGGTCAGATACGTTGCGATATGGTCGGGATAGCTGATGCAGAGGTTCGGGGTGGTGTTCGTTGAAATATTCGTGATGACGTCGTTGTAGATTTTTCCGTAGTCCGTATAAAGCCGCATGTTGACCTTGATATTCGGATACAGCGCCTCAAAATCGGCGATCGCTTTTTCGTAGATCTTCGTCTGGACCTTGTTGGTATCGTTTTTGGCCCAGAAAGTGATCTCGCAGCGCTTCGAAAGATCGAATTCCTCCGGCGCTTCAAAGGGATCGAGCCCCTGGGAGCCGTGGCAGCCGGCAAGCGCCAGAACGAACAGCAGGCAGAAAAAGAGCGAAAGGAGCTTTCGGATCATCCCTTGGTGCCTCCTCTCGAGACGCCCGCCATGATCTTTTTATGGAAGATCAAAAAGAGGATGATCAGCGGAACGGAGATCACAACGACCGCCGCCATCATCGCGGGGATATTCTCGCGGCCGAAGCCGTTTTCCCGGATCTCCTGAATGCCGTTGGAAACGAGGAAGTAGGCCTCGTCGTCGGTAATCAGGCGCGGCCAGACGTAGGAATTCCAGCATTCGATGACCTTGAGGATCGTAACGGTAATGAGCGTCGGCCGGCAAATCGGGATCATCACGCGCAGAAGGTATTTCAGATCGGAAGTGCCGTCGACCTTCGCGGCCTTGTAGAGCTCCTCGGGGATCTGTTCGAAATTTTCTTTCAGAAGATAGATATAGAAAACCGAGGTGACCGAAGGCAGGATCAGCCCGAGGAAGGTGTTGCGCAGCCCGAGATTGGTGATGGTTTGGAAATTCGTAATGATGACAAGCTCGTTCGGGATCATCATCAGCGCGAGGAAGAAGGTAAAGACGAGGCTTTTTCCGCGGAAATCAAGCCGCGAAAAGGCGAACGCCGCGAGGACGATGACGAAAATCATCACCGACGTGGTAATAACGGTAAAGAGGAACGTGTTGAGAAAATACCGACCGAGCGAAACCGCTTCGAACGCGTCGAAATAGTTCTGGAGGGTGGGTTCGGCGGTAAAAAACTTCGGAATATGTTCCGAGTTGTAGGCGCTGTAGCTTTTGACCGAAGAGAGGATCATCCAGTAAAACGGGAACAGCACCATAAACGCCCAGAATACGAGCAGGGCGTACACAACAACCTTGAAGACGGTCTTTCGGATCTTCGCATTTCGCTCGATCCGATCAAATTCGCTGCGATGGTCCATCCGTATCCTCCTTCCTCAATAGTGAACGTGCTTCTTGCTGATGATCAGATTGATGCAGGTGATCGTCAGCACGATCGCGAATAAGATCAGCGCCGCGGCGGAAGCGTAAGAAGGGAAGCCGCCACTGTCGCCGTAGAGCATATCGTAGACATAGCCGACGATCGTATTCATCCCGGCGGCGTTGAGGTCTGTCCCGAACAGCGCAACGGCGTCGCTGTAGGCCTTGAACGCTCCGATAAAGCCCGTGATCACGAGATAGAACAGCATTGGCGAGATCATCGGCAGCGTGATGCGCGTGAAGATCCGCCATTTCGGGGTGGCGTCGATCCGGGCGGCGTTATAGTAATCCTGCTTGACCGAGGCGAGCGCGCTGGTCAGAATCAGGATTTTAAACGGCAGAACGACCCAGATCGTATAGAAGCAGAGGACGAACATTTTCGCCGCGTAAGGGCCGTCGATGAAATCGACCGGGCCGGCGCCGAAAAGACGCAGCATCAGGTTCACAAGTCCGTCGGTATAGGCGTTCTTCTTGAAGAGAATCATGAAAACGAGGCCGACGGCGAGCGTATTCGTTACATAGGGAAGAAAATAAATCGTCTGAAAAAGGTTGCGCAGCCATTTGATCGAATTGAGCGCGAGAGAGATCAGAAGCGCAAACCCCGTTGAAAGCGGTACGGTAATGATTACGAGAATAAACGTGTTTTTGACCGCCTGCAGAAAATACGGATCGTGGAGGACGTAGGAGTAATTATACAGCCCTACGCCGAAATACGTCTGAGAGGCGGAATTGTAGCCCTCCTCCGCCGAGTAGATCAGTACGTCGATCAGCGGATAGACCATGAACGCGCCGAGAAAGAGGATTGCCGGCAGGAGATAGAGCCAGGCTTTTAGATTGTTCTTACCCATGGTCCTCCTCCTTCAGAAAATCGATCCGTTCTTCGGTTACGGGATCGTAGACAAAGGTTTTATGCGGTTTGATCTCGAAACGGACGTTCGACCTCGCGGTGTCAATCCGGGTTTCCGAGCTGATGATCGAGCGGATCTCAACGTTTTCGCAGTCGGGATGCTTCGAGACAACGGTCGTATCGCGGCCCATGACCTCGATCCCGATCAGATCGAGCGAGAGCGCTCCGTCTTCTTTCGGCAGGAAGCCTTCCGGCCGGATGGTGATCTTTACCTTTTGATCCGGAAGCGGACGCGTAGAGAGAATTGCTTCGCCTCCGATCCAGAGGCGATTGCCGCGGATTTCGCCGGAAAAGACGTTGATCGGAGGTGTCCCGAGGAATTTTGCAACGAAGAGATTCTTCGGCTCGTCGTAGACTTCCTGCGGCGCGCCGATCTGTTGAATGACGCCCTCTTTCATCACGACGATCAGATCGGAGATGCTCATCGCTTCCTCCTGATCGTGCGTTACGAAAACGGTCGTGATCCCGGTTTCGCGCTGGATACGCTTGATTTCTTCACGCGTCTGAAGGCGCAGGCGGGCGTCGAGATTGGAAAGCGGTTCGTCGAGCAGGAGGATGCGCGGCCGTTTGACAAGCGCGCGCGCGATCGCAACGCGCTGCTGCTGACCGCCGGACATTTCACCCGGCTTTCGTTCCATCAGGCCGTCGATCTGAACGAGCTTTGCCGCCTCGAACGCTTTTTCGACCATCTCTTCCTTCGAAAGCTTCTGGTCTCCCTTGAGATTCCCGAGCGGAAACATGATGTTCTGCAGCGCCGTCAGATGCGGATACAGCGCGTAGTTTTGGAACACGAGACCGACACCGCGGCGTTCCGGCGGGAGATTCGTGACGTCGTCTTCACCGAAGAAAATCTTCCCGCTCGTCGGCTTCTCGAGCCCGGAGATCAGGTTGAGCGTCGTACTCTTGCCGCAGCCGGAAGGGCCGAGCAGACCGATCAATTTGCCGTCCGGAATTTCAAAGGAAAAATCGTTGACGGCAACGACCTCGGTATGAATTTTCCGGTTCCGGTTCGGGAACCGTTTCGTCAGGTTTTGCAGGATCACTTTCATAAGGGCGGCCTCACTTTGCGAATGTGATTGAAAATACGCTTTCATTGTAGACCAGCGGTGCGGTAAAGTCAATCGGCGCGCGGAAAAGAAAATTTCCGGTTGAGAAAATCCGCGCCTTATGGTATGATCGGATCAGAAACACAGCAGGGGGAACACGCAATGAATTACGAAACACTGGCCGCGTCGCTGCGCGCGCTTATCAAAGGCGTGCCGCACAAAATCGCAAATCTTTCGAATGCTTCCGCACTGATCTTCGAGGCGCTCGAGGATCTCAACTGGGCGGGCTTCTATTTTCTCGAGGGCGATACGCTCGTTTTGGGACCGTTCCAGGGAAAACCCGCCTGCATCGAAATCAAGACAGGCCGCGGCGTCTGCGGCGTGGCGGTGCGAGAGGAAAAAACGCAGCTCGTCCGCAATGTTCACGAATTTCCGGGCCATATCGCCTGCGACAGCGCCTCGAATTCCGAGCTTGTCGTTCCGATCCGCGCGGGCGGCAGAATCGTGGGCGTGCTCGATCTCGATTCACCCTCGGTCGGGCGCTTTACAGAGGAAGACGCCGCCGGCTGTGAAACGCTCGTCCGTGTGATGGAAGAAGAAATGGAAGAAACGCTCCGGGCGGGGCTGCGCGAAGTATAAACCGGAAGTTTTGAAAAAGCCTTGACAACCGGGAAATGAGATGTTATTATAGAATCGTGGTTAGCATACGCTAACCTGGTATTCCGTTTAATTTCGGCAAAAAGCTGATTCGAACCGGCGAAAGCTGCGGAAGGTCTGCTTTGACGGAAAGGCCGCGTAGCTTCCGGCGATTTCTTTACTTTGCGTTTTCCTCTTTCTATAATGAGTTGATCGTTTGTAACTGCCAAGCAGAAAGCCCCGGCAATCGCCGGGGCTTTCTGCTTCTCCGAGTAAAAAAGCGTGTACCGAT
>CACZON010000039.1 GCA_902782805.1 Oscillospiraceae bacterium | reverse complement strand
GTTTGTGTCTACAGCTTTCTTTGCTGGGAAAGATAAGTACGAGGAACTGTACAGGACAAACAAGGCTATGACTGAATGGATTGGCAGGAATATGGACAAATTGAGTATATCTTAAGTAGAAGTTAAAGAAATACGCAGAGGTATTGAGAAAAAACAGCTGATGAAGAAAATCATCGGCTGTTTTTGAATTAGCAGCAATTAAAGCAGCAAATAAGGTGGTAAATAAAGTGACAAAAAGAACGATGCAAGATTAAAATGTCGGTATATGTTGAATAAATGTCGTGAGAGTAATATAATAGACTTGCAAATTTCGTTTTTGGGGAAAGGATACATTTATGAGTCAATATATAGAGTCTGAAAAGATTGAATTAAAGGCTAAATATACGGATACCGTTTGCAAGGAGATAGTGGCTTTTTTGAAGCCCTGATAAAACAAGGAAAAACGATATGATCAAGATACTGTTTGTCTGCCACGGCAATATCTGCCGCTCGCCGATCGGGCGGATGATCCTCTGCGAGATGGTTCGCAAAGAAGGACGGGCGGCCGAATTCGAGATCGATTCCTGCGCGACCTCGCGCGAGGAGATCGGCAACCCGATCTATCCGCCTGCGCGGCGCGTTCTGGAGCGTCATTCGATCCCGGTTTTGCCGCATCGCGCGCGGCAGCTTACGAAAAGCGACGCGGAAACGTTCGATTATATTCTCTACATGGAACGCTCCCACGAATCCGGCGTCCGGCGAATCGTCGGTGCGGAGAACATGGGAAAGGCGTACCGCCTGCTCGATTTTACGGAATGTCCGCGCGATATCGACGATCCCTGGTATACCGGCGAATTCGAGCAGGCGTTTGCCGAGATCGAAGCAGGCTGCCGGGCGTTTTTAAGGTTTCTTGAGAAGGGGAAAACGGACCGATAAACCGCGCCGGACGGATTCCGGCGGCGATTCTTATTCCGGAGGTGTTATCATGCGCGGAAAATTATGCATTGCGCTTTCTCTGCTGCTGATTGCGGCGCTGCTCGGCGGCTGTACCGGCTTTTCCAAAAGCGAAACGGTCGCACAGGGGCATTTCGATTTCTACGTGAGCGATCTCGGTACGCGGGCCTTCCCTTCGGCCTACTATTGGGAGGGCGATCCGAATGATACGCTGATCGAGATCCCGGATAAGGTCGGCAGTGCCGACGTCGGCTCGGTCGGCGGCTATTTCGGCACCGGCAATCCGATCCCGATGATGATCACGACGCGCGGAAACAATCCGTACAAAGCGGAAACTCCGCCGGAAGGAACCGAAGCGCAGCCGCTTACCTTTACGCTTTCCATCGGCAAAAACGTGCGGTCGATCGTCCGCGTCATTACGCCGGAATATCTCTCCGCGCTCTCGATCGACGGCTCGGTCCGCTGGTATCAGCCGAGGCTCCGCGTGGAGCTGCGCGAAGAAAACAGCAAATTCTACGAGCGCAACGGACGGCTTTACTACAAGGAAGACGACCGTCTGGTCGACGCGATCGGTTACGGCGCTGTGCCTGTCGATTTTAAGATCGGCACGCTCTCGGAGTACGGGACGATGGCCTATTCGACGGAATACGAATGGGTCAAAACGCTCACCGGCGCAAGACTGACGAAATACGAAGGCGACTGGCAATACAACGAAAACACGGAACGCGAGGACTGCGTTGCGGCTGAGGTCGAGGGCGGAAAAGAGCTATACGACGAGATCTGCCGTCTTCTGCGCGATTGCGAAGTGACCGCCTGGGACGGCTTTCATAAATCGAATCCCAACGTTCTCGACGGCGGCGGATTCTCCTTATCGATGACGCTCGAAGACGGAAGCGTTGTTTCCGCTTCCGGCAGCAATTCCTATCCCGGCGGCTACATGGATTTCCTCAATGGCATCCGCCAGATCCTCGACCGCGCAAGCGAGCTTTAGCCGCGGCGCCGCGGGCAAAACGGATCCATTTACGCTTGAATCTTCAGAAGCTTCCCGCTTTTTGCGGGGAGCTTCTTTTTCGTGCCTTCGGCATGTATGAGAGGGATTGCCGCGGCTCAATAAAAATTTATCGAAAAACGATAATTATCACTTGACAAACGATATTCTCAGTGATATGATGGGGACAAAGAAAGCGAGGAAACGAATATGAAGATTTCCAAAGACAAAAGCATTCTTCTTTCAAGATGCTGTATCGTTCTCTTTGCAGCGGCGCTGCTTGCGCTCGACGGCGGTGGCTATTTTGCCGCGCGCTGGTTCTGCGCGGTCCGTTCGCTCGACCGCGCGGCGCTTTACGCGATGACCGCGGCGATCTATCTTTGCAGCGTATTTGCCTGGATCGCGCTCTGGCAGCTTTGGCGCCTGCTTGGAAATCTGCGAAGGGAAGCGGTTTTTACCGCAGAGAACGTCCGGCGGCTGCGCATCGTCTCCTGGTGCTGCGTCGGCGTGGCGGCAGTCTGCTTTGCGGCGTGCTTTTTCTATCTCCCGTTCCTGTTCGTTGCGATTGCGGCGGGCTTTATGGCACTGATCGTACGGATCATCAAAAACGTCTTTGAGCAGGCGATCGAGATGAAATCCGAGCTCGATCTGACGATCTGAGGAGGGGTACGATGGAGATTTTAGTGAATCTCGACGTGATGATGGCGCGGCGGAAGATCTCGAGCGGCGAGCTCGCCGAGCGGATCGGCATCACGCCGGCGAATCTTTCGATCCTCAAAAACGGCAAGGCGAAGGCGATCCGGTTTTCTACGTTGATGGCGCTGTGCCGCGAGCTTTCCTGCCAGCCGGGCGATCTGCTCGAATTTAGGGACGAAGAGGAGCATGCAGAATGAAACGAATCAAAGCGGCGCTTCTTGCGCTCTGCCTTTTTGCGGCGCTGACGCTTTCCGGCTGCGGCGCGCAGAAGATCGAAGCGGCGGCGGATG
>CACZON010000038.1 GCA_902782805.1 Oscillospiraceae bacterium | reverse complement strand
TAAAACGGTTGGCGCTGTTGTTGGAGATCACGGGGACCTCCGCTTTCGCGTAGGCTTCTTCCAGCGCGCGGATTTCGTCTTTTTTCATATTGACCGCACAGAAGACGAAATCGACCTTTTCGGCGATTGACGCCAAATCGGCCGTCGCGTCGTAAACGGTCATTTCGCGGACTTTCTCCGGAATCGGCGTCGACATCATCCAGCGGGGGCCGAGCGCTTCAACGTAGCTCTTGCCGGCGGAGCGCCCGGAAGCGGCAAGGGCGTTGATCTCGAACCAGGGATGATTTGCAAGCAGCGTAATAAAGCGCTGGCCGACCATGCCGGTTGCGCCGATAATTCCGACTCTGTATTTCTCTTTCATCGAAAAACCTCCTTCGGGAGAAAAAAAGATTGAAAACAAAAGGAAAATCGAATATAATGATAAGGCTGTATTTAATGTATTTTACATTCTTTTATGGAATCTGTCAATGAACGATCGATTATTTCTTTTGGGAGACGAACTGCATTGAATGAAAATATGAAAACGAAGGATTTTTACTACGATCTGCCGCAGGAGCTGATCGCACAGCACGCCGCGGAACCGCGCGACGCTTCGCGCCTGATGGTCCTCGACAAGACAACGGGGGAGATCGAGCATCGCCGTTTTTATGAGATCGTAGAGTACTTAAATCCCGGCGACTGCCTCGTCCTCAACGATTCCCGCGTCCTTCCGGCGCGACTTTACGGGATCAAGGAAGGCGGCGGGGCAAAGGTGGAATTTCTGCTGCTCAATCCCCTCGGCGACGATCGTTGGGAGACGCTGGCCGGACCGGGGCGGCGCGCGAAACCCGGAAGCCGCTTTTCGTTCGGGGATGGGGCGCTCGAAGCGCAGGTGGAAAGCGTTACCGAAGAGGGCAACCGGATCGTGAAATTTGCGTACGAAGGCAATTTCTACTCGCTGCTCGACAAGATCGGTCAGATGCCGCTCCCGCACTATATTACGGCGCCGCTCGAAAATAAAGAACGGTATCAGACGGTTTATTCACGCGAGATCGGCTCCGCCGCCGCGCCGACGGCCGGGCTGCACTTTACGAACGAGCTGCTCGAAAAGATCCGCGCAAAAGGAATCCGGACCGCGTTCGTCACCCTGCACGTAGGGCTCGGGACGTTCCGCCCGGTCAGCGCGGAGAATATCCTCGATCACAAAATGCATTCGGAGCATTATCATATCGGCGCCGAGGCCGCCGCGATCATCAACGAAACGAAGGCCGGCGGCGGACGCGTTATCTGCGTCGGCACAACGAGCTGCCGGACGGTTGAATCCGCCGCGCTGCAGCACGGGAGCATCGCCGAATGCGACGGATGGACGGATATCTTTATTTATCCCGGCTACCGGTTCCGCGTTCTGGACGCGCTGATTACGAATTTCCATCTTCCGGAAAGCACGCTGATCATGCTCGTTTCCGCGCTCGCGGGCAGAGAAAACATCTTAAACGCCTATCGGATTGCCGTAGAAGAAAAGTATCGCTTTTTCTCCTTCGGCGACGCGATGCTGATTCGATAAACGAGGTACGAAAGACATGCTGTATGAACTGATCAAGCAGGAGGGAAAAGCCCGCCGCGGGCGGTATCATACCGTACACGGTACGGTTGAAACGCCGGCGTTCATGAACGTTGCGACGGTCGGCGCGATCAAGGGAGCCGTTTCCGCCTACGATCTTCGCGAGCTCGGCTGCCAGGTACAGCTTTGCAATACCTATCATCTTCATCTCCGGCCGGGGGACAGCCTCGTAAAGGAGCTCGGCGGAATCCGGGAATTTACGCGGTTTTCCGGCCCGGTCCTGACGGACAGCGGCGGATTCCAGGTCTTTTCGCTCGCGAAACTGCGCGATATCAAAGAAGAAGGCGTGACCTTTGCTTCGCACATCGACGGCCGCAAAATCTTTATGGGGCCGGAAGAAAGCATGCAGATCCAGGCGAATCTGGGCTCTACGATCGCGATGGCGTTCGACGAGTGCGTCAAAAATCCCGCGCCGCGGCGCTACGTAGAGGATTCGAGCGCGCGGACGATCCGTTGGCTCGAGCGCTGCAAAACGGAACTGGAACGGCTCAAAAAGCAGCCGGACGCGGTCAATCCCGATCAGCTGCTCTGGGGGATCAATCAGGGCGGCACTTATCCGGAGATCCGGATCGAAAACATGCGCGCGATCCGCGAACTGGAGCTCGACGGCTATGCGATCGGCGGACTTGCCGTGGGAGAGCCGACGGAAACGATGTACGAAATCATCGAGACGGTCGAGGAAGAGATGCCGCGCGGCAAAATCCGTTATCTGATGGGCGTAGGCACCCCGGAGAACATCCTCGAGGCAGTACGCCGCGGCGTCGATATTTTCGACTGCGTGATGCCGACTCGAAACGCGCGCCACGGCCACGTTTTTACCAGCGAGGGGCGGCGCAACCTCTTTAACGCCAAATACGAACGCGATCAGAATCCGCTGGATCCCGAGTGCGACTGTCCCGTCTGCCGCGGGTTTTCGCGCGCGTATATCCATCACCTCTTCAAAAGCTCCGAGATGCTCGCGATGCGGCTTTGCGTGATGCACAATCTGTATTTCTACAATCGTTTGATGCAGCGCATCCGCAAAGCGATCGAGCGCGGCGAATTTGAAGCGTTTTACCGGCAAAACCGCGGCGTGCTCGATCAAAGAATATGAATTGAGACAAAAAGAAGATAAATTGCTTGCAACGAAAGAAAAATCCTGTTATAATAGGAACGATCTTTAGATAGGAGAGGAATTTCAATGAAATTTGTTCACGTTTTGGAAAGCCAGCCCTCATCCGGCGGCGGTCTGCCGATTTGGGGAATGATCGGTATTTACGTCGTTTTCTTTGCGCTTTTATACCTGATTTTCTTCCGCCCGCAGCAGAAGAAGCGCAAAAAAGAAGAAGCGATGCGCAAGAACGCTGAAATCGGCGACGAAGTAACGACCATCGGCGGTATCTGCGGCAAGATCGTCGGGATCAAGGATGAAAACACCCTGATCCTCGAAACCGGTTCCGACCGGGCGAAAATCCGCGTAAAACGCTGGGCGATCGGCAGCGTCGATACCGTTCACGACGACCAGGCCTGATTGATCGAAGTATAATTCTTGCTTTTCCTTCATAACCTTGGAGCGTAAGGCTTTCGGCGACTGGAGGAAAAGCAATGAAAATACGAAAAAGGAGACGAAGCTCTGATTCCATTTCCGGCGCGCTGATCCGTTGCGTCAGCGCCGGTATGATAATTGGAGCCCTTTTTTTGACTGCGCTTCTCCTGGGGCTGGCAGCGCTCCTCTGCGCGGTCCGGACGCTCCCGCTCAGATACCTGCCGGCGCTGATATCGGTTTCCTGCGCCCTGGCGGGCTTTCTGGCCGGCTTTTTTTCGGCGCAGATCCGAAAGCGATCCGGCCTGATAACGGGCGCTCTGAGCGCGCTGATGCTCGCAATCCTATTCTGCGCGACGCGGATCGGATTCGGCGGGTTATTGATCGATCTGAATCTGTTTTTGCGTCTGGTCATCATGGCGCTTTGCGGCGGGATCGGCGGGATCATCGCCGTGAACCGAAAAACCGACGACCGGCGAAAACTCTACAGAAAAAACTGAAACGGACACGGGCGAAACGCCCGAAACAGAAAGGGGATCAAAATGGGTTGCAACCACGATTGCAGCAACTGCAGCGAAAACTGCGAGGAAAGAACTGCGTTTGAAAAAGAGAAGCTCAACGAAATGAGCAGCGTAAAGAAAGTAATCGCCGTGATCAGCGGCAAGGGCGGCGTAGGCAAATCAATGGTGACCTCGATGCTTGCCGTCTCCATGAACCGGATCGGATATCATTCCGCGATTCTCGACGCCGATATCACCGGACCGTCGATCCCGAAGGTATTCGGGATCCACGAAAAGGCCCTCGGCTCCGAATTCGGAATCATTCCCGCAAGAACAAAAACCGGCATCGATCTCATGTCGATCAACCTTCTGCTTCCGAACGATACGGATCCGGTCGTCTGGCGCGGACCGATCATCGCCGGAACCGTTAAGCAGTTCTGGACCGAGGTCCTCTGGAAAGACGTCGACTATATGTTCGTCGATATGCCTCCGGGAACGGGCGACGTACCGCTGACGGTTTTCCAGTCGCTGCCGATTGACGGGGTGATCATCGTAACCTCTCCGCAGGAGCTCGTTTCGATGATCGTTGAGAAGGCCGTCAACATGGCGAAGCTGATGGACGTTCCGATCCTCGGGCTCGTTGAAAACATGGCGTATTTCAAATGCGACCAGTGCGGAAAAGAGCATTATATCTTCGGCGAAAGCAAAGCGAAGGAAGCGGCGGAGAAATTCGGGATCCCGGTTTTCGCGGCGATTCCGATCAGCCCGGATATCGCCTCCGTTGCCGATAAAGGCCTGATGGAGCTCTACGAGGGAGATTGGCTCGCGCCGATCGTCAGTGAAATCGAAAAAGAATAACGAACGGATAAAAAAAGCGGCTTGCCGGATTCGGCAGGCCGTTTTTTTATGCGTCGGGCACGAAAACGGAACGAACGATTGCGCTTTCGAATAGTATGCTCATAGAAATCTCAGAAAGGAGACGAGATCTTGCCGAAAAACGAATCGATTACGCTTCGCTGCTGCGAAGGCAAAACGGCCATTAGCCCGATGCCGAAAAAGCTTTCGCTTGCGATGTCGTATGTTCCGTTTCAATGCTATAAAACGACTTATTCGAATGAAGAAGCCCTTGCGAACGGTACGCTTTTCCCGGATTTAGACAAACAGTTCCTCGGAGGTGCCGACGATGACTGAAAAAGAGCAGCTGATGCGCCGCATCCAGGCTTCGAAGTTCGTTGCCTGGGAAATAAAGATTTATCTGGATACGCATCCTTCGGACCGAAACGCGCTTCGCAGACTGCGTGAAGAAGAGGAAAAGCTGCAGGCGCTTAAGGAAGAATACGAGGAAAACTACGGCCCGATCGAAGAAAGCGGCGAAAACCGCTGGGCCTGGATCAACAGTCCGTGGCCGTGGGAAACCGGAGAAGGGGAGGAGGAGACGTAAATGTGGAAATACGAAAAGCAGCTTCAGTATCCCGTCAGGATCCGTCAGACGAACCCGAAGCTCGCAAAGCTGATTATCACGCAGTACGGCGGTCCTCACGGTGAGATCGGTGCTTCACTGCGGTATCTGAGCCAGCGCTACACGATGCCGTATCCGGAGCTCAAGGCAATTCTTACGGATATCGGAACGGAAGAGCTCGCACATCTGGAAATGGTCAGCGCGATCGTCTATCAGCTTACGAAGAATCTTTCGGTGCAGGAGATCCGTGATTCCGGATTCGACACGTATTTTGTCGATCATACGGCGGCGATCTATCCCGTGGCGGCTTCCGGAGCGCCGTTCTCCGCGGAGACGTTTGCGGTGACCGGGGATCCGATCGCCGATCTGAGCGAGGATCTCGGAGCAGAACAGAAAGCAAGGCTGAGCTACGACAATATCCTTCGATTCTGCGACGATCCGGACGTGATCGATCCGATCCGGTTTTTGCGCGAACGCGAAGTCGTTCACTATCAAAGATTCGGTGAAGGTCTGCGGATTCTTACCGATAAGCTCGACGAAAAGAATTTCTATGCCTATAATCCTTCGTTTGACCGGTTAAAGAAACGTGAAAGACCGTAAAAAGGCAAAGAAAGGGAGAGCGCCGAAACGGGGATTTGCAAGCGGGCAAACGCTTCGGCGCCCTTTCCGGGCGAATGCGAAAAAATATACATTATACAGCTTGTATATCATGTTGACATAATATTTTTGAGTTAACATAAAATTTCAATGAAATTTTTGATGATTTTGAATAAAAATCAAAAAAATTCATTTTAGCACTTGCACGAGCCTCGAAAATGGTATATAGTTATTACGTTGCCACTCTTTCGGGAGCGCTGATATTCCGTTCAACCATTTCTTTTTGGTTTACAGAATTCTGAGCACAACTACTTGTGGAATCCACCGCCGCAGCGCTCAATATCTTGTAGAATGATTTTTTCTTTGCGTTTCGCATAGATATCTTCAGTGATTTCTTGCGAAAGGCGGTTCTTCTATGAGAAATTGGGTTTGTCTGCTTTTTACCGAACGCATCTTCCCGTTTTTGCGCCGAAAAGCCGTATTCATCTCGTTCCTTTTTTATTTTTCCGGTTTTGCTTTCGGCGTTTTCGGAACACTTTTTTGCAGCGCTGCCCGTTTACTGCGTTTCCCCGAGGTTTTCCCGCATTCGGATTCCGGCTATTTCACACGCCTTTTATCGGATCTGATTTCTTTATCCTTTTTTCTGGTACCGGTGTTCTTTTCGGGACTCTCTTTTTTCGGAATCCTCTTTCCGTTTCCGATGCTGCTTCTCAAAGGCGCCTGTTCCGGAGCTTTTCTCGTTTCGTTTCTCTCGCAAAACGCTGGGCAGGGGATCCTCTATGCGATCTTCGTATTTCTGCCGACGGACACGCTTCACACGCTTCTCTGCATCATCGCAGCCGAGCGTTCCGTCCGGTTTTCCGGCTGCTTTCTGTTTTCCGCCAAAGCCGCTCCGTACCGCGAGCTGCTGCTGCGCTATTTATCGGAATACCGCGCCGTATTTCTCGGTTCCTTTTTCGTATCTGCCGTCTGCGCGCTGTTTCCGCTGATATTTGATCACCTCTGTACATCTTGAAGGAGAAAAAATGGACGATTTCAAAAACGCTTTT
>CACZON010000037.1 GCA_902782805.1 Oscillospiraceae bacterium | reverse complement strand
GCCAGGAAGCTGATCATGCAGTAGATCAGGCTCACGTCCAGAAGCCAGCTTTCCCCGAGATAGACCGCGAGGATCGCGATCATCGCCGTTGCGAGCGTTCCGATCATATTGATGCCGACGATGCGGTCGGCGACACGCGGACCGCGAATCGCGCGCAGCAGCGCGAAAAAGACGCCGACGGCGAGCGCGCCGAGCGCTGCAAAATAAACGATGTTTTCCAAGTTTACGCCTCCATTTTCCGAAGCAGACGGACAAAGACGCCGTCTTCGATCCCGTCGAGCATCTCGGCGCTCAGGCAGTGAACGGTAAAGCGGTTTCCCTCGGCCGCCACGGTGATCGTTCCGGGGGTCAGGGTGATCGAATTGGCGAGCATGAACCGCGCAAAATCCGTTTGCAGGTCGACCGTTACCGTTCGCAGAGCGGGATTCGTTTTGATCTTTCGAAACAGGATGATGCAGAGAACCTTGAGATTCGCCTTGAAAATCTCAAAGAGCAGAACGAACAGATAGACGATAAAAAGCGGAAGCCGCCTAAGGAAACGCCATTCCGTTTTCGGCGTATAGGAAAAAAGAAGCCGCAGCAGGATTGCTTCCGGCAGCAGGATCCCCAGGCCGAGCAGGATCACTTCCCAGGTGAATCTGCCGTTGAGCAGCACCCAAAAACAGAACGACAGCAGATACACGGCCGAACTCCCCCTTTTACAAAACTAAATGTTATTATAACACACCGGCGCGATATTTGCATCTTTTTTTGGGACTTTTTTCATTTGTTTCCCACCGCGTCGTCTCCGAAAGCACCGGCGGAATGCAAAAAAAGCCGGCCTGAAGCATCAGGCCGGCTTTCGGTTGAGGAAAAACGCTACATCAGGATCGTCCTTACGAACATGGCAAGCGCCGCGGCGTAGAACAGAAGCATCCCGAGGTTGAGCGCAGCAGGTTTCAGGCGGGATCCGCGCGCAAGCTCTCTCGTTTCGATCTCGTAGCGGATATGCCTGCGCCGTACGATCAGAAGTACGAGGCCGGCGATCGCCGCGTTGAAGATCAAAAGCGCGTAGGCAAGATAGAGAAGCAGCCAACCGTTGAACAGAGAAGCCGCCGCTTCGGGCTGAAACAGATCCGCTCTCGCAAACGCGGAAACATCTACATGTTTGAGCAGCTCCGGCGCCACAACGCCGCCGAGCGTGTTGATCAGGATATGCAGCGCCGTCGAATAACGCAACTTGCCCGTTGAAAGATAGAGATATCCGAACACGAGCCCGAGCGCGAACGCGTAGAAGAACTGCGAGAGGTTGCCGTGGAACAGACCGAACAGAAGCGCCGACATCACAACGGCGAGCTTTCCGCCGTATACGTGCATCCGGTCGATCAGCACCTTCCGAAACAGCAGCTCTTCGATCACCGGGCCGATCAGGGCGACGAACAGCACCCGAAGGAGGATCGAATCGTTCGCAAGCAGCGTTTCGAGCGGATTGACGATCTGCTTTTTCGAAACCGCACCGATCACGAAATTGATCAGAACGCCCAGCAGATTGCCCGCGTACATCAGGAAAAAGGAGATCAGGATCGCGCGGAAATATCTTCCCGCGCCGAATCGCCGTTTGGAAACGGCGGGCGGCAGCGGCTTTTTCATGATCAGAATCCCGAGCGGGATCGCGATCAGATACATCGGCAGGAATCCGACCACCCATTGATACGCGGCGGTTTCGGAGAACGCCGGCGCTGCGGCGTTGAGGATCGCGATCAGGCCGTATTCCAAGCCGAAGGTCAGCGCAAGGATCGCGAAAAGTCCAAGTCCGATGCGCGAAAAATGGCGCTTCGCTTCGTTCGGATCGCCGAAACGCTCCGCGCGCGCCCGCGCAGGGCTCGGACGCGGATCGATAAACCGCGGCGAAAACGCGGAAAACAGGAACCCGAGGCCGAGATTGAGCCCGGCCGCAATCAGCACCATCGGCAGGAACAGATGCATCGCAAGCCCGACCGAGATCAGCGCGATATCCGGCAGAAGGCCGAAATAGATAAAGAAGATCTGAATCATCTGCTTTATGGTCTTCCCCGCCGAAGCCGGCGTTGAAACGCCGATGAACGTTCCGACCGAAGTCGAATAGAAATCGACCGTTACGATAAAGAGGATCCAGAGGAACGACTGCGGCGGATCGGAGAAAAGAATCAGCGTGCCTGCAAGAATGCCGGGGAGCAGATCCATCGCGCAGCAGGCTGATCCGCCGAGCAGCGAATAGAAGATTTTGCTCCAGGTGCTCTCCGGGATCAAAAGGAAATAATCCGTTTTGACGTCCTGCTCCAGCGGATTGCCGAGCGAGCGGAAAAAGCTCAGCGCCGCAAGCAGCAGCGCCACCGGAATGAAGCGCTGCGTATGGAAGATGAAACGGCAGGCAAGCGCCATGAGGACCGCCGCCGCGAGATACATTTCGGAGGTCTTCGTAAAAATCCGCAGATGCGCAAAACGGAAGCGGTTGTAGATCGCTTTCCAAAAGAAGACGTTGGCGCCCTGTCCGCGGGTCATCCCGTCGCGCAGGAGCGTTTCGCTGCGGTCCTTTTTGCGGCGGCGAAACGCCGTCTTTTCCGATCTTGCCGCTTCCAGCAGCTCCGCCGTCTCTTCGGATTTTTTCATCGCGTCTTCGTAGAAATCCGCTTTGACGCGATAGATGATCAGAACGAGCACAAGCCCGCAGAGGATCAGAAGGACCAGGCAGACCGCGGCCGCAAGATAGTTTTTCTCCGATACGAAGAACGGCATCCCCTTGAGCCATCCCCAAACGGGGATCCAGCGGGAAGCTTTTGAATTGAAGAATCCGCAGGCGGCTTCAAAAAACGTTCCGCCGTTCACTTTATAGAAGACCGCGTAACCGGCGAGGATCAAGCCGATCAGAACGTAGAGCCCGCGGCGCAGATTGGATTTAAGCCCCGGATGCGAGCCCGAGAGCGTATAGAGAAGAACCTGGAAAAACCGTCCGATCACGATCGTGCAGAGCCAGGAAACGATCGCAGCGATCCCCGCGAACAGCGAGAGGCCGAGATTCAGAACGAGGTTCGGCAGCTGAAACGCGAGGTAAACACTCGAAAGCAGCGCCAAGCCGAGCTGCGTCATCAGGCGGAAGACGAGGACCGACTGCGGCTTTAAGGGCGACGCAAAAAGGATCGTGACGTCTGCCGGAAGAAAGATCTTGCTTCCGTTTCTGTCGGCGCTGAGCATCTCGAAAATCAGTACGCCGAGCACGATCACCCCGAGGACGAGTTCGGCGATCTGAAATTTATCCACCGAACCCGCAATCGAGGGAACGTCGATCACGATTTCTTCGACCGGGTCCGCCTCTTCGGCGGGCTGGACAATTTCCGAAGATTCGGAAGCGGCGTTTTCCTCCGCGAGATCCGCGATCGTTGCCGCGCCTAAACCGATCAGTCCGCCGATCATCGCACAGACGAAGATAAAGACGAGGATCCAGGATTTCAGCAGCTTTTTGAGCTGGTTCTTAAACGCGTGCAGCGTATAGTAGGCGAAGAGTTTCATTGCGCGATCTCCTCCGAAGGCTGCGCTTCCTGCATCTCGTGAGCGGCGATCCCTTCGGTCACCTCAAAGAAGAGCTCTTCGAGCGTCCGGCCGCTTTCCTCCAGCTCGGCGCGGGTCACGTTGGCGCGGATCTGTCCGTTCTGCATGATGATCGTGCGGTCCCAGAGCATATCGACACTGTCGATGATATGGGTCGAAACGAGGAGCGTCTTCCCTTCGGCGCGCATTTCTTCGATCGTATTCTTGAGCTCTTTGATCGCGTGGGGATCCAGGCCGATCATCGGCTCGTCGAGCAGCAGCACCTGCGGATCGGGCAGCAGGCCGAGGCAGATATTCAGCTTCTGCTGCATGCCTTTCGAAAGCTCATCGCCGAATTTTTTCGCCCGGTCCTGAAGTTCAAAGCGGGAAAGCAGCTGCGCCGCGCGTTCCTTATAATCTTTCAGGCGGTAAGCGCGCGCCAGAAATTCAAGGTGTTCCGAAACCGTGAGGTTCGGATAAAGCGTCGGCATCTCCGGGATATATCCCAAAAGCCGCCGCGCG
>CACZON010000036.1 GCA_902782805.1 Oscillospiraceae bacterium | reverse complement strand
GCTCGATCCCGGAAAACATCAGCCGCCTGGTCGACGAGCTCTTTCATTATTACGTTGTGCGCGGAAACAGCATCAGCCCGTATTTTACGGAATACTGCAGCGGATCGACCGTCACCTGCCCCGGGATGTCGCAATGGGGAACGGTGGAGCTCGCGCAGCGCGGCTATACGCCCCTGCAGATTCTCCAGTACTATTACGGGAACGAGATCCGGATCGTTTCAACGAACAATATCGAAGCGGTTTCGTCCTCCTATCCCGGCTCGCCGCTTCAGAACGGCAGCTCCTCTTCGTCGGTGCGGACGATACAGCGCCAGCTCAACCGGATCCGCGAAAACTTCCCGGCGATCCCGCGGATCAATCCGGTCGACGGCGTCTTCGGCGCCCAGACGGCGGCCGCGGTAAGGGCGTTTCAATCGGTATTCAACCTTGCCGCCGACGGGATCGTAGGGAGAACGACCTGGAACAAGATCTCCTATCTGTATACCGTCGTCACGCGGATGGCGGAGCTCAACGGCGAGGGAGAGATGATGACAGGCGGGAGTACCTCCGCAACGATCGCGTCCGGCTCCCGCGGCTCGATCGTACGCATCGCCCAGAATATGCTGCGCAAGCTCTCCGGCTATTATCCCTCGATCCCGCGGATTTCGGCCGACGGGATTTTCGGCGCGGCAACCGAACGGGCAGTCAGAGCGTTCCAGCGGTTTTTCGGGCTCACACCCGACGGGATCGTCGGTCCGGTTACCTGGCAGTATCTGACCGACGCGTTTTTGGGCGCCGCCGATACGGAGGGGTTCCGGGTGAACTATCCGGGCACCGCTCTGCGGAACGGCTCGCGCGGGAACAGCGTCTGGCTGATGCAGAGTTATCTTGCCGAAATAGCGCCGCGCCTCGGGATTCCGGCGCCGGGCGTCGACGGGATTTTCGGTACGGGGACCGAGCGCGCCGTGCGGGAATTCCAGCGCGCGGAGGGCCTCGGTGCCGACGGGGTGATCGGGCGCAATACCTGGGACCGCATCGTCGCGGTAAGGCTTGCGATCAGAACTTGATTTTTCCCTCATACAGCGGTAAAATAAAAGAAAGAAAAAACGTTCGGAGGATAAAATGGAAAATCTTCTCTATCTGCTCATCGGTCTTCTGAGCGCCGTTGCCGTTCTCCTGATCGTCCTTTTAATTCTGGTGATCTCCGGCCGGCGGGGACGCGTTTCCGGGGAAGAGCTGCGGCATATGCGTTCCGATCTCCTCAATTCGCAGGAGCTGATGCGCACTTCGATCGAAAGCAGCACCCAGCAGTCCGTCCACCTGCTCGGCGACGTTCTGACGCGCAACCAGAGAGCGACGGACGAACTTCAGGACAAACGGCTTGATGAAATCGGAAAAAGCTTTACGGAACGCCAGACCCAGCAGACGGAGAGCCTCTCCCGCCATCTGACGCAGCTCGAGGAGCGCTTCAAAACCTTTGAGACACAGAACGAACAGAAGCTCGAAGGGATCCGGCAGACGATGGAACGCCGACTGACGTCGATTCAGGAGGACAACAACAAAAAGCTCGAAGCCATGCGCCAGACGGTCGACGAAAAGCTTCAGAAAACGCTTGAGGATAAGATGAACGAATCCTTCAAGCTCGTTTCCGAGCGTCTCGAGCAGGTCTACAAGGGACTCGGCGAGATGCAGAACCTCGCCGTCGGCGTCGGTGATCTCAAGAAGGTCCTCTCCAACGTGAAGACGCGCGGAATTCTCGGCGAGATCCAGCTCGGCGCGATCCTCGAAGAAATCCTCTCGCCGGAGCAGTATAAAACGAATATCGCAACCGTTCCCGGTTCGAAGAACGCCGTTGAATTCGCGATCGCGCTGCCCGGAGACGACAACGGCCAGGTCTATCTTCCGATCGATTCGAAATTCCCCGCGGATGCTTACGCCGATCTTCAGGCGGCCTACGAAAGCGGCGACGCCGATGCGGTCAACGCCGCGTTTTCGATCCTCGCGCGCAGGATCCGCACCTTCGCGAAGGATATTCACGACAAATATATCGAGCCTCCGTATACGACCGAATTCGGCATCATGTTCATTCCGTTCGAAGGGCTTTACGCGGAAGCAGTCAACCGCGGACTGGTGGAAACGCTGCAGCGCGATTATAAGATCAATATTGCCGGTCCGAGTACGATGGCGGCGCTGCTCAATTCGATCCAGATGGGCTTTAAGACGGTGGCGATCCAGAAGCGTTCGAGCGAGGTTTGGAACATCCTCGGCGTTGTAAAGGGAGAATTCGACAAATTCGGAAACATTCTCGAGGCGACGCAGAAAAAGCTCAATTCGGTAAACGACGATCTGGATAAGCTGGTCGGCGTTCGTACCCGCGCGATCCAGCGCAGTCTGCGCGGCGTTGAAAAGATCGACGCGCCGGCTTCGGGCGTGCTCTATCTCGAAGCGGAGGATCCGCTTGTTTCTCAGGATGAAGAAACGCGATAAGGAGAAACCGATGATTATTGAAAAAAGCTGCGGCGCGGTCGTGTATTACGAAATTCCCGGGAAGGAGCGCCGCTATCTGATCCTCAAAATGCAGAAAGGGCACGTTTCGCTCTGCAAGGGCCACGTGGAAGGGG
>CACZON010000035.1 GCA_902782805.1 Oscillospiraceae bacterium | reverse complement strand
TAGATGCGGTTCGTTTCCTCGCCCATGTCAAGCAGCGGATGCTCGCCGAGGATGTCCATGTTCGCCTGCCAGAGGCTCGAGATCGTTCCGACGTCTTTCCAGTAACCCGTGAATTCATAGGCAAACAGACGCTTCTGATCTTCGAGCATCTTCGGGATGATGTTTTTGCCGAAGTCGTTGCTGGAATTCGGATCCTCGTTGTCCTCGGTAAGATATTTTTTCATGACGTCCCAGCGGAATACGTAGATTCCCATCGACGCCTTGGTGCTGGTGGGGTTTTTCGGCTTCTCCTGGAAGGCCGTGATGCGGTTTTCGTCGTCGGTCGTCATGATGCCGAAGCGGGAGGCCTCCTCGAGCGGAACGTCGAGAACAGCGATCGTGCAGTCCGCGCGGTTCTGCATGTGCTTCTGGATCATCGCGGCGTAATCCATCTTGTAGATATGGTCGCCGGAGAGGATCAGGACGTTGACGGGATTGTAGCGCTCGATGAAGGAGAAATTCTGAAAGATTGCGTTCGCGGTTCCCTTGTACCAATCGGAGCTCGCTGCTCTGGAGTACGGCGAAAGAACGTGGATGCCGCCGTGGGAGCTGTTGAGGCCCCAGGGCAGACCGTTGCCGATGTACTCGTTGAGCTGAAGCGGCTGGTACTGCGTCAGGATGCCGACCGTATCAATTCCGGAATTGACACAGTTGGAGAGCGGGAAATCGATCAGACGATATTTCCCGCCGAAGGGTACTGCAGGTTTGGCCGTTTTCTCCGTCAGGACCGTCAAGCGGCTTCCCTGACCGCCGGCCAGAATCATGGCAACGCACATTTTCTTTTGGAAATACATAGCACAGGCCTCCTGTCAAGAATTGGTCTATGGTTTTATATTGAGCCGCCGAACCGTCGGCGGCAATGAGCACGAAGCAGCGGAGAAATCCCGAACGTCTATTCCCGCGGCGTTTTCTTCAGCTCGTAGAAAACGGCGGAAAGCGGCGGCAGACTGAATCGGCCGCTCTGCGCGAACCCGTGAAGCGGCAGACACTTCGTACGTATGGCGGGGAGTTTTCCGCCCGCGCCGCCGAAGCGCTTGCGGTCGGAGGAGAAGACCGGCCGATAAACGCCGGCCTGCGGCAGGCCGATTCGGTAATCGGGACGCGCCACGGGCGTGAAATTGAAGATCCCGATGATCTCGCTGCCGTCCTTTGCGATCCGGCGGAAGGCGACGACGCTGTTGTCGCGGTCGTCGGCGCTGATCCACTTAAAGCCGTCCCAGCCGCTCTCGTTGTCCCAGAAGGCGGGATGCTCGAGATAGAAATGGTTGAGCGCGCGGACGAACTGATGCGTCGCGCGGTGGGCGTCGTAGGAGAGCAGGAACCAGTCGAGCTCTTTATGATAATCCCATTCGATGAACTGCCCGAATTCGCTGCCCATGAAATTGAGCTTTTTGCCCGGGTGCGCCGTCATATAGGAAAGCAGCAAACGTAGATTCGCGAATTTTTCTTCGTAGGAGCCGGGCATTTTATCGATGAGCGAGTGTTTCCCGTGGACGACCTCGTCGTGGGAGAGGGGGAGGATGAAATTCTCGGAAAACGCATACGTCAGCGAGAACGTCAGCTCGTTGTGATTTCCTTTGCGGAAGAGCGGATCGGTGCTCATATAGCGGAGCATATCGTTCATCCAGCCCATGTTCCATTTGAAATTGAAGCCGAGCCCGCCGGACTCTCCCGGTTTCGTAACCATCGGGAATGCGGTCGATTCTTCGGCGATCATCAGGATCGCCCCGTCGGCGGCAAAGGCCGCGCGGTTGAGCTTTTTGAAAAATTCGATCGCTTCCAGGTTATAGTTTCCGCCGTAGCGGTTGGGCGTAAATTCGGTACGCGCGTAGTCGAGATAGAGCATCGAAGCAACGGCGTCGACGCGGATCCCGTCCGCGTGGTATTCACGGATCCAGAAGAGCGCGCTCGAAACAAGGAAGGAGACGACTTCAAAGCGGCCGTAATCGAAAATGCGCGTGTTCCATTCGCGGTGTTCGTTCATGACCGGATCGGAGCTTTCATAGCAGCAGGTGCCGTCGAATTCGTAAAGCCCGCTTTCATCCTTCGGGAAATGCGCCGGGACCCAGTCGAGGATCACGCCGATTCCGGCCTGGTGGCATGCGTCGACGAACGCCATAAACGCTTCGGGCGTTCCGTAGCGGTGCGTCGGGGCGTAGTAGCCCGTCACCTGGTAGCCCCATGAGCCCTCGAAGGGATGCTCGGTGACCGGCATCAGCTCGATATGGGTATATCCCATTTTTTTGACGTAGGGAACGAGTTCTTTCGCAAGCTCTTC
>CACZON010000034.1 GCA_902782805.1 Oscillospiraceae bacterium | reverse complement strand
GCCGACGGCGGATTCATCGGATATTCTTCCTTCCATCGGATCCGCTTCGTTGGAACCGACAATCTTATACTCTTTTTGGGACTTTTTGCCCTGCGGGTTGGTAATCGAAACGGTAATTTTCGAACCGATGTGGATGTGTTCGCTGCTGATATCCTCTTCATCGAGCACTTTCGCGTTCTTTAAGGTTACAGTAATATCCGCGATGCGGCTTTCCATGATCGCCTGTTCGTTTTTCGCTTCGTCATATTCGCTGTTTTCCGAAAGATCGCCGAAAGAAAGCGCGATCTTGATTTTTTCCGCGACTTCCTGCCTGCGGACGGTTTTGAGGTATTCGAGTTCATCCTCGAGCGCCTTGAGACCGTCTTTCGTCAAAACGATCTGTTTTACTGCCATTGATTCTCACTCTGCCTTTTATTTGAATTGGAAACTATAGATAAATATTATAGAATGTTTTGCCGGGATTGTCAATCGAAAAAACGGCAGAACGCAAGGTTTTTTATTCTCTCCGAAGCGCATCGATCGGATTGAGCTTAGAGGCCTTGACCGCCGGGATGATCCCAAAGAGGACGCCGATCACGATCGAAAACGCAACCGCGATCAGAATGGCCGGTATACTGACGGCCGTCGGCGTAAGCATCACCGCCGAGATCGCCTTTGCCATGATAATTCCCGCCGCAACGCCGACGATCCCTCCGATGCTCGTCAGGACGGAAGCCTCCGTCAGGAATTGGCTGAGGATCCTTCTGCGCTTTGCTCCGAGCGCTTTTTTCAGGCCGATCTCACGCGTTCTCTCCGTTACGGATACGAGCATGATGTTCATCACGCCGATTCCGCCGACGAGCAGCGAAATGCCCGCGATCCAGATCAGCTGGCGGTTGGTGGAAGCGCTGAGATTCTGGAGCTGTTTCGCCTGCTCGAGGCGATCCTGGCTCTGGTAGGAAAACTTGCTGCCGCTTCCCAGAACCTGATTCTGGGTCAGGATCTGCGCCGCCGCCTGGCCGACGGAAGTCATCAGCTCGGTGGATCCGGCTTTCAGAACGACGCATTCCGGCTCGTCGAAACGGTAGAGCATCGGCCAGACCGTACCGGGCAGGAAGATTCTTCCCGAGGAGGTATCGGCATACATCCAGTAATCCTCCATGCTGTTGATCGTCGGGGTAAACGCGTCGCGGATCGCAACGACGCCGACAACCGTGAACGGTTCCGAGGAAATCTCGATCGTTTTGCCGATCGGGCTTTCTCCCGGGAAAAGCGCGGTTGCCGCTTTCTGATCGATCAGCGCCGATTTGCGGTATTCCTTAAAATCGCGCTCGGTGAAATTGCGGCCTAAAGTCAGCGCATAGCCGTAGATTTCGAGATAGTTCGAATCGATCCCTATAAGACTCCCCGAAAACGGCGTGTTCTGATAGAAAACGTTGCCGTCCACGTAGGGGCGGGCTTTATAGAGCGAAACCTTCTCCACGCCGTCGATCTCCCGAAGCGCCTGTTCCGTTTCCGGAGAAACGGGCACAACGCCTTCGGGCAGCGGCGAATAGGTAAGATCGTATTCGTAATCGTCCTGATAGAGCTTGATCTCAACGGCATTGGTGCCGATGCCGATCAGATTCTGTTTGATCTGGTCGTTCGTTCCCTTGATCGTCGAAACGATCGTGATGATCGAGGCGATGCCGATGATGATGCCGAGCATCGTCAGGAGCGAACGGAGCTTATGGTTCCATATGCCCTGAAGGGCAAGGCGGATATTTTCAAACATTGCTGCGTTCCTCCTTTCTCACGAATAGAGCTCTTCGCGGGAGCCTTCTTTGGTTTCGGCGCCTTCCGTTACGAATTTCCCGTAAGGGAACGCGATCTGATCCTCGAGGGAAAGACCGCCGAGGATCTGCGTCTGAGAGCCCCAGAGCGATTTTCCGGTACGTACGAACCGCTTTTCGAGCCTGCCGTCCGCACCTTTGATTAAGACGTAATCTCTGCCGTTTTCCTGGCGGATAAACGGGCTTTCGAGATAGAAGCCCTGTTCCTTTTCCTGGCCACTGTAGCGCACCTCGGTATACTGACCTTCCTGGACGTTTGCGCCGTCTTCGAGCATCGCCTTGAAGGGGTAATAGGAGACGTTGTTGTTTCCGCCGCCGTAGGAAAAGCTG
>CACZON010000033.1 GCA_902782805.1 Oscillospiraceae bacterium | reverse complement strand
TTCGTTCAACAGCGCGGCAGACGCTCTGCCTGCCGATACGGGAGACACCTCGGAGCGTCCGGTTAGAACGCGTACAACCGTCAGCCACGCAAAAACACCCCGCCAGGTCGTTCCCATCGAGGAATCGTCCACATTTGCTCCCCCGATCAAGCCGTCGCCTCGGCGCCGCAGGGAGGAATCCATCACGGATCAGGTCTGGAACGATTTGGATGCGACCATTCCTGCCAAACCGGCTCCGCAGCGTCCTCGTGTCGATCGGGTCGATCCGGAGCCATTCGCTCCGCTGACACGGACTTATGATGTCCCGTCCTTCCTGAATCCTTCTTCAGCCGGCTCGTCCGCTCCGATCGTTCCCGGGTTTATCGCAGAGCCGAAAGATCAGCCCGTTCAGGATCCGGAAGTAAAAGCGCCGAAAATACGTCCCGTTTCCAAACCTGCCGCCCAAAAAAATCCGCCAGAAGATGATAAGCCTTCCGCCGCGGAACCTCCGGTTGATATCACCGTTTCCGCACCTGTGGCTGAGTACGCGCCGCCGCCGGTTACTCTTCTTGCGGAGCCGAAGCAGGGCGGGTTCGGAAGCGAAAATCCATCCGAAGCCGCACAGATTCTCGTGGACACCCTTGCGAGCTTTAATATCGCGGTAAAGATAACAAATTACAGCGTCGGTCCTGTCGTTACGAGATTTGAACTTCAACCGGCTCCGGGCGTCAGAGTCAGCAAGATTATGGGACTTTCCAACGATATCGCTCTTGCTCTGGCCGCCCCCCGCGTGCGAATTGAGGCTCCCATTCCCGGAAAAGCAGCTGTCGGAATTGAGATACCGAACAAAAAGGCGATCCCGGTCGTGCTTCGTGAAATCGTGGAGAGCAAAGAGTTTAAGAAAGCGACCTCTCCCATCACGCTCGCTTTCGGAAAAGATATCGCCGGCAATGTCATTACCGCGGATCTTGCGAAGATGCCGCACTTGCTGATAGCGGGCTCAACCGGATCCGGCAAAAGCGTTTGTATCAACGATCTGATCGTTTCCATGGTTTATAAATCGTCACCGGCAGACCTTCGCATGATTCTGGTCGATCCGAAGGTCGTGGAACTGAGCGTCTATGGATCTCTCCCCCATCTTCTTATACCGGTCGTCACGGAGCCGAAGAAAGCGGCGAGTGCGCTGCGATGGGCTGTCAATGAGATGATGAAACGCTACAAACTCTTCTCCGAAGTCGGTGCGCGCGAGCTGGAACGGTATAATTCCCTTCAGAAGGAAGCCTCGTCCAAACTCCCGAAGCTGGTTGTCATTATTGATGAGCTTGCTGATCTGATGATGGTCGCACCGGATGAAGTAGAAGACAGCATCTGCCGCATCGCGCAACTTGGGCGCGCCGCCGGAATCCATCTGATTGTCGCAACACAGCGTCCTTCCGCCGACATTATCACCGGTCTGATCAAGGCTAATATCCCGTCCAGATGCGCGTTTGCCGTGAGTTCCGGTATCGATTCGAGAATCATTCTGGATGCGATGGGCGCAGAAAAACTTCTGGGGCGGGGCGATATGCTGTTCCATCCGACCGGCGCAAGCAAGGCGACCCGTGTCCAGTGCGCCTTTATTTCCGATGAAGAAGTCGAACGGGTCATGGATTACTTCTCCAAACAGGAGCAGACCCCGTCATTTGACGAAAAATTCGTCACGGAAGTTACCGCGGAATCGTCGGGCGGTTCAGCCGGTCAGTTCGGAGAAGGAAAGCAGGAAGACGAACTGCTTCCGGAAGCGCTCAAAGTTGTTCTGGAAAACAACTCGGCTTCCATCTCCATGATCCAGCGGAGGCTCCGTGTCGGTTATGCACGTGCTGCCCGTCTGATCGATATCATGGAGCAGCACGGGTACGTTTCCGGATTTGAAGGCAGCAAACCACGCAGGGTTCTGATCAAGCAGTCCGAATTCAATCAGCTGTACGGCGGCGAAGCCGGCACAGAGGCGGAAAACCCTGAAGAATTTCCGGATGAAGACGTGTTCAGCAACTACGACGAGGAGCCGGAAGCATGAGCCAGATCGGCGTTATTTCCCTTGGCTGCGCCAAGAATCAGGTCGATACAGAACATATGCTTGCTTATCTGAAAGCAGCCGGCCACGATTTCGTCTCTGACCCTTCCGAGGCGGACATTCTGATCGTCAACACGTGTGGGTTCATCGAACCCGCAAAGCAAGAATCGATCAATACCATTCTGGAAATGGCGGAGTATAAAAAGCACGGCCGCTGTTCCGTTTTGGTTGCGACCGGCTGCCTTGCACAGCGTTATATGGATGAATTGCGGGATGCGCTTCCGGAAGTCGACATCTTTCTGGGCGTTCATGATTACGCCAAGCTTCCCTCCCTGCTTGCAGGAGCTCCTGCTCCCGTCTGCGCCCCCTATGCAGGCAGAGTGCTAACGACACCTCCCTACAGTGCGTATCTGCGAATCGGGGACGGATGCAGCAACCGCTGCACCTACTGCGCGATCCCGTTGATCAGGGGGCCGCTGCAGAGTGTTCCCATGGAAAAGCTGGTAGAAGAAGCGGAAATCCTTGCGGACGGCGGTGTTACGGAGCTGAACATTATCGCGCAGGATACTTCCGGTTACGGACTGGATCTGTACGGTAAGCCGATGCTCCTGCCCTTGCTGGACCGTCTTTCGAAAATCTCCGGACTGCACTGGCTCCGCGTCCTGTATACCTATCCGGACACGGTAACGGAGGAACTGCTTGACGCATTCTCATCCAACGAAAAGATC
>CACZON010000032.1 GCA_902782805.1 Oscillospiraceae bacterium | reverse complement strand
GCGGCGGTGATATAGAAGTTGATCTTCGTATCGCCCGCGCCGCGCAGTACTCCGGCGTAGATCCAGCCCATCACCTGGGGAATCTGCATAAAAGCCGTCACGCGCAGACACTGCGCCGCAAGATCGATGACCGCAAGGTCGGGCGTAAAGATACTGATGATCTCCCGCGCGAGGATAAAGAGCCCGAAGCCCGTAAAAGCCATCACGACCGTACCGACGATCAGCGTCGTTCGAACGAAGCGGGTGGCAAGATCCGGTTTTTTCGCGCCGAGCGACTGGCCTACAAGCGTCGTCACCGCCGTCTGGAACGCAAACGCCGGCATGAAGGAGATCGATTCCGCGGTCAGGCAGAGGCTGTTGGCCGCTACGTTGATCGTGCCGAGCGACGCGATGCTGCGGCTTGTGATAATTCCGGCGGAGGACATAAAGAGCCGCTCGAGCATCGCCGGGAGGCTGATCCGGAAGATCTGCTTTGTAAGAACCGGATCGATCTTCCAGCCGGAGCGGATGCTGATCGTATAATCCCCCTTGCGGAAGAACGCAACCCAGAGCGTAAAGAGTCCGGATACCGCCATGCCGATCGCCGTAGCGATCGCCGCCCCTTTGACCTCAAGCCCGGCTCCGGGCATCGTAAAACGCAGCCCGAGAACGCTGATTTCGCGGGTCGGATAAATCAGAAGGAAGTTAAATACGACGTTGACGATATTCATCATCGTGTTGCCGATCAGCGGCGTTTTCGTATCGCCGTAGCCGCGGAAAGCGGAATTGAGCATCATCGAGGTTGTCATGAAGATCCGGCCGATCGCAACGATCAGGTTATAGGTCGCAGCGGTTTCCATGATCTCCGGCGCGGCGCCCATGAGCTTCGGTATCACGCGGTGCATCGCGATCGTAACACCCGAGAGCGGAAGACCGATCAGAACGATCGCCAGGATCGCGTGGTGCATCAGCTTTTTGACGAGATCGCCGTCCCCCGCGCCGACCGCGCGTGCAACGAGGGTTGTAATACCGACGCCGAGCGACATCACGGCGCCGTTCAAAAACATCAGAATCGGCTGGCTGATTGTCACCGATGCGGTCGCGTTCGCCCCGAGCGATCCGACCATCGCCGTATCGGCGTATCCGATCAGCGTGGTAAAGATCTGTTCCAGAAAGACCGGCCACGCCAGCAGGAAGATCGTTTTGATGATGCTGTTCGATTCATCGGTTACGTTGATATTCCTTCGTTTTGCCATTTTAACGGATTCTCTCCCCTGATGATAGATACTGTTATGATTATATCATATCCGCATAATCGATACAAGATTTCCCTATCGGGGATTTTTGAAATCCAGCAAAAAACGCTTGACGTTTTCAGACGACTGCAATACTCCAAGAAAGAGTGGTTCCGATCATGAAACTGTTCGATTCCGAACTGAGCGTTTTGGAAATCCTCTGGAAAAACGGCGACTGTACGGCCAAACAGATCGTCGCGGTACCGGAAGGATCCTCGGATGGAACAAAAACACGACCTATACGGCGATCAAAAAATGTGTCGAAAAAGGTCTGATCAGCGAAAAAGAAACCGTTCTGACGATATCCTTCACCGGTACCGACTTCTCAATCGCATTTGAAGCGCCGGACGATCTCTTTACCTGATCTTCCGCCGCATAAGAAGAATCCGTGCGTAAGGCAATTATGCTTTACACACGGATTTTCTTTGATCATTCCGCTTTTTTACGCCTCAGTTTTGCGCCGCCTCGGCGAGGCGCCGCTCCCAATAAGTCTCTTCCGGCCAACCGTCTGTATCGAAGGAATCTCGGATACGCTCAAAGAGGAATTCGCACTTTTCCCTCATGTGAGGGCCCTTGTACGAATCTTGCGGCAGATCGTCTCTCATCAGATGACCCATCAGCTCCGCCACGTCCTCCGTATTGGAGATTTTCGCGTAATCCGAGGAGAAATAGACGTTTTCATAGTTTTCCCCCGGATCTTCGGAATAGGGAGTATATTTGAAATAGTCCGGATCATCGGCGTCGTAGGAGAACGAATAGGTGAAATCTCTCGGATTCAGCTCGTTGAAATTCCCCATCATATCGTTGTAGAAGCCTTCATGGCAGATCTTGTTGAAGATCGTGTGACCCATCTCGTGATAGATCGTATAAACGCCCGGAGCAGAGCGGAAAAGGATCCCGCCCGGATCTCCGTCAATGCAGAGTCCGTTCGCCTGGGAAACCGTTTCTGCCGCGATACCGGTCATCTGCGCTGCGATTCCGAGGCGCAGGGGATTGCTTCCGAGCTGACGGAAGAAGCCCTCCGGATAATTGGAGAACGCTGTCTGAATCTCGGAAAGCGTTTCGAAAATCGTTTTTTCATCGTTTTCCGGCTCAATCGAATAGTCTCCCCCGATATTCCAGCCTTCGAGCGCTTCCTCACGCAGCGATATCGTTACGCCGAATCGCTGCTCGAGACTCTGCGCGAACGCGTCGGCGTCCTGCGGCAGCGCGGAAACATCGTATTGCTTTTTAACGGGCAGATCGGCCTGTTTCGCTTCTTCGCGCCCGTAATCCCAGAGGAAGGTCTTCTCCTCCCCGTCGTAACGCAGGATAAAACAGAGCGAACCATCTGCACCCTGACCGACCGTGACCCAGCCGTTTTCTGCAAAGGATGCGAGCATTCCGGCTTTCGGGAAATCAGAGACGTATTTCGTTTCGGAGTTTTCGATCACGGCCAAGGCCCAATCGCCGTTTGCCTGCTGCTGCCTCGTAACCACACGGTTTTTCGAAACGATGTGGTAATTGTCGTTATTCTCTTCGGCCGTGTAAGCGCCGTTCAAAGCGCCATCCTCCAGCGAAACCGAAAGGTAAACGCTATCCGTTTTTTCATCGGCGAGCGGGTTTACGCGGAAAACGGCGGACGTATCGCTGATTTCCCACAGTTCCGGCCGCTCGAAGCTGATTCCGGAATTCCAAAGAACACCGTACGCGACGTCGTTTTTGCCCCCGGCGCCGGAATCCGGATCAGACTCTTTTTTTACCGAATACAGATTTCCCTGCGTCGTAAGGACGTAGAGCCGGTCGTCCACGCTGAAGATTTTCGAGAAATGCTCTTTCTCGCCGAAAAGCCGCTGAACGCTCTCGTCCGGATAAAAATACAGATTCGAGGTAACGCTTTCCGCTACGATCGGAGGATCCGCGCAGGCAAGCGTCGGTACATAATAATCGACCGGCACAGAGTCCGGAACGTTGAGCGGCTGACGGTCCCGCAGTACGTCGACCGCCCCGGTTTCAAGATCCAGCAGAGCAAGGGTAAAGCCCGGCGCTCGCTCACCGAAATTGGTCGTTACCTGATAGAGCAGAAGCAGGCGGTTCTGATCCTGCATGGCAAAATCCGCGAGCGTCATGTTTTCATACCGCGGAATCAGCGCCGTAAGATCATAGAGCGTTTCCGCCCCTTCGATCTTTTCGACCCCTGCGGCAAGCCTGCGCTCCGCCGCAGGCTGTGAGGAACTGCTATCCGGCTCACTTTCACTTTCGATGTTGCTTTCGCTCTCCGCACTGCTTTCACTCTGCGGTTCGCCACTCTGCTGTGAGCTGCCGCTTTCGGGAGCGGAGCTTTCCTGCATGCTCTGTTCGGAAGCAGAAGTTTCACCGCCGGAGGACGGGACCTCCGGTGTTTTCGCACTGCACCCCGCGGCAAACAGGAGCGCGACGGCAAGAATCAGCGCAAGAATACTTCTTGTTTTCGGAATCAGTTTCATAATAACACTTCTTTCAATTCGGTGCTGCAGTATATTTCGAAGCGCTTACTGCGCCAGCTTCCCGCGCGCAAGTTCCGCGAGCCGCTCTACTGTGTAAACTTCCTGTATCTGCAAACGGGAATGCGGAATGATCAGAATCTCTCCGCGTC
>CACZON010000031.1 GCA_902782805.1 Oscillospiraceae bacterium | reverse complement strand
GTGAATCTGAAAACGACGCTCGACCGCATGGAAGAACTGATCACCGCCACAAAATATGATCAGTACGATATGTCGGGATTATACGGAAACGTTCAGCTCGCGATCTATTACGGGCGCTTCATGCGCGACAATCCTGCGCTGCGTGAGGAATAAAAACGCGTCCGCTTCCTGGAATTCTCCTACCGGAAGATGCTGGAGACGATGATGACCTGTCCTCCGGAGCTCTTCAACAATTACTTCGTCTATACGATCGCCGCCGTTGTCTCCGGTTATTACGAAATGGAAGGCGGGCTTTCCTACCGTGAGGTGATGGAGCTTCTCATGCAGCGCTACGCGGGAGAGCTCTACGTACGCTCGCGCAAAACGGGGGAGGCGATGCGCGTGATCAGCGCGGCGGTTTTTGATGCGAATCCGCGCTTTTTCGATGAAATTCCGCAGATCGGCACGATCGAAAACTTTGAAATGAAGCGGGAGGCGCTGCTTCAATACGCCTTTGACTGCGGGCTGTTCTGTAATTTCGGTCTGCTCAAGATGAACTTCGAGCGCACGATGCAGTCGCGCAGTCTGTTCGAAAACGAATATCAGATTTCCTGCCTGCATACCGTATCCGGCTGGGATGATCTTTCCCGCCGCGCTTCCACCGCCGCGTTTGCGGATATCGCCCTTGGGCATCACGCTTATTACAGCGGCTCTGGCGGATATCCGAAAAACTACGTGAGAAACGACTCGCCCTACCGCCAGATGACGGATATTGCGGCGGTCGCATCTTTCCTATGCGAGGAATGGGAAAAATCCTCCCCGCGGGAATTTTCCGGGATACTCCCGAGAGAAACCGGTCGCTTCTCGCCTGTGATTCTCTCCTTTGTGCAGGATGCGAAGGTAAGCGCAAAGCTCATGAACGTACTGTCCGGCGATGATCGCCCGTATTACCGTACGATTCATCAAAAGCTCTTTTCACCGGACAACGCATAAAAGAAAATACCCGAAACGAAAATACGCCCCTGCCGGACAGCGAGATTTCCTGTCCGGCAGGGGCTTTCGTTTTGCAGGAATCGGTATTTTTTTATTGATTGATGCTTTTTCATATGGTATATTTTCTATATAGAATCATAATTTCGATGATGTTCCCGGAGAAACCGTCCGGAAAGAGATCGGATTCGATCAGAACAGGAGGAGTCGTTATGAGTAAGAAGATCATCGCCGTCAACGCCGGTCCGAGAATCGGCTGGAATACGGACACGCTGATTACGCAGGCGTCCAAGGGAGCGCAGAGCGCCGGAGCGGAGGTGATCCGGTTCGACCTGTTCCGCCTGGAGCGGTACACGGGCTGCATTTCCTGCTTCGGCTGCAAGAAGGAGGAGAACAGGGGACACTGCGTCTGCCGCGACGGACTGACCCCGGTGCTGGACGTGATCCGGGAATCTGACGGACTGATCATCGGCTCTCCGAATTATCTCGGCCAGCTGACCGCCTCGTTCCGCGCGCTGTATGAGCGTCTTATTTTCCAGAGCTTGACCTACAACCGGGAAAACCCGTGCTGCAGACAGACCGAGGTTCCGGTGCTGCTTCTTATGACGAGCAACGCGCAGGACACCGCGTACACGCAGCTTCTTGAGAACTATCAGCAGACGCTCAACCGTTTCGTCGGTCCGACGCAGACGTTTGTCAGCGGAGACACACTCCAGCTTTCCGATTACAGCAAGACCGACTGGGAATGGACCATGTTTAATCCCGAGGCGAAAAAACTCCGCCGCGAGACCGTTTTCCCGCAGGAATGCGAGAAGGTGTTTGAGCTCGGCGCGAAACTCGCGGAACAGAAAGGATAACGGAACCAAAGGGAGGAGAAACGTATGATTATCGCCGGAAGAACCCAACTGCTTGATTCGGCTTCGTACCCGGACGCGGTGCGGCGTCTCACTGCGCTGGGATATGACGGGATCGAGGTCGGAATCTATGACCGTACGTTCACGCCGCGCGAGGCTTTTTTTCGCGACGATTTCCCGGAGATGATTCTCAGGGCGTTTGAGGAAAACAACGTTGCGGCTTGGAGCGTCGGCGCCCATATGGACTATACGCAGGATACCGAGCATTTTGAGGCGGTTGAGAAGGCGATTTCGGTCGCGAAGAAGATCTCAACGAAGATCGTGATCATCTCGGGACCTTTTAAAAACGCGGAAGAACCCTTCGAAAAGCAGTGGCAGCGCCAGATTGAGGCGCTCAAACGCCTGAGCTGCCGCGCGGAGCGGGAGGGAATCTGTCTCGCCGTGGAGTATGAGCCGGGCTTTGTGATCGACAATCACGAACTGCTTCTCAGGGCGTTTTCCGAAGTCGGTTCGTCCTCGCTGCGCGTCAACGCCGATATCGGGCATTTCTTCCTTCTGGAAAAAGATCCGATCGGCACGATCGAGACGCTCAAAGACCTGATCGTTCACGCGCATATCGAAAACATGAAGACAGGAGTCCACAACCATCTTGTCCCATACGAGGGAGATATGGACTTGCGCGTGTATTTCCGGAAGCTGCGTGAAATCGGATTCGACGGGATCGCGTCCTTCGACGCATACCAGTACGACTATGAGGCTGTCTCGGAAAAATCCGTGCGGTATTTCAAAAACCTGCTCAAAGAAATCGAAAAAGACGCATAACCGTCTTTTTTGAAGCGGAAAAAACAAAACCAGATCATAAAAAAAGGAGTATTTATGGAAAACAAGAATTCGATCGGAACCAATATCCTCTGCCATGTGGCGATCCTGGTAAAAGACATCCGCAAAGCGGTTGACAACTGGGCCGCGATCCTCGGCGTCGAAAAACCGAACATCTGGAATCTTCCGGATGCAAAAACCGTTCCCTCGTTCACGAGAGGAGAATCCGGTGATTACACAGACTGCCAGCTCGCGGTATTTGACCTGGAGAACGCGAAAATCGAACTTTGCCAGCCCGGTCAGAACCCGAGCCCTTGGAAGGAAGCGCTTGAGAAATATGGGGAAGGCGTACAGCACGTGAGCTTCGTCGTCCCGGACCGCGATCAGGCGAACCGCGCCCTTGAGGGAATCGGTGTTCCTCCGGCGTACCATATCGGATATTGGCCGACAACCACGTACGCGTTCTTTGACAGCAAGGAACAGCTCGGTGTCGAGATCAATATCAAAACGGATGAAGACAACACGGAAAAAATCGCTTCGCTGATCAAAAACCTCTGATGGGTTTCGGTCAGCGGATCTTGAATAACAGGAGGGAGCCGAATGAAACAGGGAAAAATCATCATCGACCGGGATTTCACGATTTCGAAAATCGATGAAAACGTATTCAGTTCCTTTGTCGAAATGCTCGGAAGATGTATCTACGGCGGACTCTATGAACCGGGTCATCCTACCGCCGATGAGGACGGTTTCCGCGATCAACCGCAGTCTCGAGGAGGAGCTTGAGCTTTCCGCGGTCCTGCGCGGGTTCGAGGATTACCGCGTGAAAGAGCATCTTGTTCTGACGTCGGATGATCCGAAGGCGACGAATACCGAAGAGAATCCGGACAATGTCGTTCCGACCGCGGACGGAGACGCTGTATGTGAGAACGGTATTCTGAAGTCCACGCTGCGGAAAATGTCCTGGAACGTGATCCGTCTTTCAAGGTAAACCTAAGAATCATAAAAAGCTCCCGCCGCGATCCTTTAACGGGAAACGCGGCGGGAGCCGAGCACTGGCCTTTTTGGACTGTGGGGGAAACGTGATTTTCCTTCACGGTTTTTTTGTTACCAGGGATATTCCTCTCCTTCATACGTTACGAAGACGGGTCCGTCGTAATCGGTGCGCTTTTTCTCGATGAGCAGGCGCATCATTTCCGCGTTGTCGTAGGGGTCGCACGGCGCGGGAGAGGGAAGATGTGTGCGCATCCAGCCCGGCTGAATGCAGATGACGTTCATTCGGTGATCTTCTTTATATTTGTTGTGAAGCAGCAGTGTGCCCATATTGAGCGCGGCCTTCGACATGCAGTATTCGTACATGGTGTCGCTGCGGAAGCAGGCGCCCATGCTGCCGGCTTCCGAGGTGATATTCGCGACGATGGCGGGCATTTTGCTCGCGTAGAGGAGCGGGAAGAAGGCCTTCGTAACGCGAAGCGCGCCGACGGCGGTGACGTTGAACACCTCCGCGATCTGGTCGAGATCGGCTTCCTCGATCGTCGCGGGATAGTATTTCGTCGTCATGACGGCGTTGTTGATAAGAACGTCGATACAGGGCACCAGTGCCTCGATCTCCTTCTCGGCCTTCTCGACGGACGCGGTGTCCGCGATGTCCATCGTAACGACGGAGAGCTGATCGCCGTACTGTTCGAGAAGCGCGTCCAGATCCGGTGAGGGACGGCGGATCGTAGCGATGACGCGGTCTCCGTTTTCAAGATAACGCCTGACAAAGTTGTAGCCGAGACCCGGCGCGGTTCCGGCGCCGGTGATCATTACGTTCTGAGCCATATTGCTGCCTCCGTATTCTGACTGATTTATTTTCTTTTCTTATTTCGAATGATAGCACACAATCCTCCAAAATGCAAACAGAGAATCCGGAAAATTCGGATTTGTCATTAAATTACCCGCCTTCGGTTGACTTGCCCTGCGCGCAGGGGCTATAATGAAAGCAGGAATCAACGGGGAGGAATGTACCGATGAAGGAGTCCGTACCGGTTTTCGTCGACGCGGGAAAATGGATCGGGACACTCGATCATACCTGGAACTATATCGGCTACGACGAATGCAACTATACGCTGGTTCCCGCCGGAATGGAGCTGCTCAAGAAATTCGGAGCGCTTGAAAAGCCCTATTATGTCCGGACGCATCATCTCTTCTGCAACGGCAACGGACGCCCTGCGCTGAAATGGGGATCAACCAATCTCTACCGCGAGGACGCGCAGGGAAATCCTCAGCTGAACTTTGAGATCATCGATCAGATGATCGACGTATGGCTCTCAAGCGGTTGCAAGCCGTTTCTGGAGCTCGGATTTATGCCGCAGGCACTCGCCGACCCGCGCGAGGCGGCAGACGGAAAAGCTTACCGGCGCGGATACGGCGCGATTTCCGAATATCAGGTGTTCGGATGGTGCCAGCCGCCGAAGGATTACGGAAAATGGTACGATCTTGTCTTCGGACTGGTCTCTCATCTGCGCGAAAAATACGGCGAAGGAGAAATTGAAACCTGGTATTTCGAACTTTGGAACGAACCGGATATTTTCTATTTCCACGGAAGCGTCGAGGAATACTGCAAACTCTTTGATTATACCGAAGCCGCGATTCACGCGGCAATCCCGAACGCTCGCTTCGGCGGCCCCGCCACGACGGGAAGCGACGATCCAAACGGGAGCGCGAGCCGGTTCTTGCGCGCGTTTCTCGATCATGTGAAAAACGGCGTCAATCATTACTCCGGCAGCCGCGGAACGCGGATCGATTTTACCTCCTTCCATACAAAAGGCGGACTCTACCGCAGCGACGCGCTTGCGGAGAAGCAGATTCCCTCGGTGAAGCTGCTGCTTGAAAACGTCAAAGTACAGAGCGATATCATCCGGGAGTTCGGCTACGGGAACCTGGAATGCGTTCTGTCCGAGACCGACCCGGACGCTTGGGCTGCCGGCGGACGCTACGACAACTTCAATCTCAATTTCCGCAATACACAGTACTACGCGTCCTATGTCGCTTCGGCATACAAGAACTTATACGATCTCGGCGAAACGCAGAAGATGGATCTGCGTCCGCTCGCGTGGGCGTTTATGTTCGACGGGGAACGCTGCTTCGAGGGAACGCGGACGTTTTCCACGCAGGGAATCGACAAGGCGGTCTTCAACCTGTTCCGGCTGTACGCGAAACTCGGTTCTCAGAGAGTTGCGCTCAAAAGCGGACGGGATCTGGATCCGTTTTCGTTCGAGGATCTCAACGGAACGCGGGAAGGTCCGGAAATCGACGGCTGGGCGACCTGCGGCGGGGAGGACTCGCTCGAGGTGCTGCTCTACTGCCATCACGACGACTGGGACCGTAAGGAAGAGTTCGACATTACGCTCAATCTCAAGAATCTTCCGATGAACGGAACGGTAAGAATTACGCATTATCGGATTGACGCGGATCACTCCAATCCCTGCGCGCAGTGGGAGAAACTCGGGAAGCCGGACTGGCCGAACGAGCGTCAGCGCGCGGCGATCCTTTCAAGGTCCGGTCTGGAATTTCTCACGGCGCCTGAGGATGCCGAAGTTGCAAACGGCACGCTCGAGCTGCGTTTCACGCTTCCCGTACACGGGATCTCTCTGATTCAGATTCAGAAAAAATAAAACCGGTTTCACCGAATGATAAAGGAAAGGGGATTCAATATGAACAGAGGAATCGGAACGGTCAGAACAAAATACGGAATGCTTTCCGGAATCGAACGAAACGGGATTACCGAATTCCGCGGAGTCCCGTACGCCAAACCTCCGGTCGGCGAACTGCGCTGGCGCGCCCCGCAGAAACCGGACGGCTGGGAAGGCGTACGCGTCTGCGACACCTACGGAACCGTCCCGCCGCAGCTTCCCGGACAGTGCGCCTATGAGGCGATCCGCAACAGTACCCAGAGCGAGGACTGCCTGTATCTCAACATCTGGACGCCCGCGCAGAGCGCCGACGAGCGCCTGCCGGTTCTCTTCTGGATCCATGGCGGCGCGTTCCTGGGCGGCATGAGCCAGGACAGTCTGTATGAAGGAAGCCCGATGGCTTCACGCGGGGTGATCGTCGTGACGATCAACTACCGCCTCGGCGTGCTGGGATTCCTGGCGCATCCGGAACTGTCTGCGGAAAACAAACACGGTGTTTCCGGAAACTACGGCCTTCTTGACCAGATGGCCGCGCTGCGCTGGCTGCGCGAGAATATCGCGGCGTTCGGCGGCGATCCGAACCGCATCACGGTCGACGGTCAGTCCGCGGGAGGAATGAGCGTGTGCTCCCTTCTGGCGTCGCCTCTGACATCCGGTCTGATCGCGGGCGGGATCATTCAGTCCGGCGGTCCGGCGAAGGGACGCGAACGCTCGCTGAAAGACTGCGAGGCGTTCGGTGAGCAATTTATGAAAGCCGCAGGCTGCTCCAGCATTGAAGAACTGCGCAAGGTCGACGCGGATACGCTGATCCGTCTCAGAGTCGGGGATCTCCGCATGCCGTTCTCGCCCTGCATCGACGGATACGTGCTGACCATGCCGGCTTATGAGGCGTTTACGACGGGACATATCGCGAAGGTCCCGGTGATGTTCGGCTGCAACACCGAAGAGGGAAGATTCCTCATGGCGGGCGGTACCTATGAAGAAAAGATCGCGGCGATCCGCGAACAGCTCGGAGAAGATTTCGAAGAATTCGCAAAGCTGTATCCGCTCGACGAGAATACGATCGACCGATCGATTCTGGAATCCGGCCGCGACGCCGGTTTCGCGAATCTGAGAAGAGTTGCACGGATCATGGAAAAAGTCCATCCGGCGCCGGTTTATCAGTATTTCTTCGCTCAGCCGATGGAAAAAGCGGACGGGACCTATCTCGGCGTGACCCATTCCGCGGAGCTCTACTACGGATTCGACAATCTTCAGGAGATCGGACGCTGCAACCTCGGACCGGAGCTTTGGGAACCGAAGCTAAGTCACGAGGCCTATGAGCTCGGCCATACGATGTGCTCCTACTGGGCGGAATTTGCGAAGAAGGGAGATCCGAACAAACCGGGACTTCCTTACTGGCCTGCATACGCACTCGAAAACGACTGCCATATGTATTTAAAGGGCGGCGAGGTCGTTGCGAGGGCGACAACAGATCCGGAGCGTATCGACTTTATCGACCGCTGGGTCAAAAAGCAGGGCTGAGCGGGATTGCGACGAAAAGAGGGAGAGCAATGAATCACTGCGGAACCCGCATCCTGGAGACGGAACGGCTGATTCTGAGGAGGTTCCGCCCCGAAGACGATCAGGCGATGTACCGCAACTGGGCGAGCGATCCCGAGGTCACGAAATATCTGGCCTGGCCCGCGCACAAAAACGCCGGCGTCAGCCGGGCGGTGATCGAGAGCTGGGTCTCCTCCTATGAAAAGGACGATTATTACCAGTGGGCGATCGTACCGAAAGGAAGCGGCGGCGAGCCGATCGGAAGCATCGCGGCGGTCCGGATCTCCGAAGAGATCTCGTCGGTCGAGATCGGATACTGCATCGGAAGAGCCTGGTGGCACAGGGGTATTATGACCGAGGCGCTCGAAGCTGTGATCGGATTCTTCTTTGAGCAGGTCGGGGCAAACCGGATCGAGTGCCGTCATGACCCGAGAAATCCGAATTCTGGAAAGGTGATGCTCCGGTGCGGCATGAAATATGAGGGCACTGTGCGGCAGGCGGACCGGAACAATCAGGGGATCTGTGACGCGTGTATTTATTCAAGACTTCGTTCCGACTGATTTCTGCACCCGGGACTATAAGAATCCATAAATAAGCGGATGACCGGCTTTCATGCCGGCCATCCGCTTTTCTCGTTCGTAGGTTATTGACGGATCAGAGGCTGAGAATCTCCCGGAAGCTGTCTTTGAGTTTCGGATAGAGAGAATCGAAGACGCAGTAGACCCGGTCGTATGCCGCGGCGTTCTCCGGATCCGGCGTATAGACCGTTTCGCTCATGCGGATGATTTTTTCGCATGCGGCGGGAACGTCCGGATATTCTCCGGCAGCCGTCATCGCGAGAATCGCGGCGCCGAGCGCGGCGCTGTTCTCGGAATTCATGTCCGGCAGAGCAACCGCGAAGAATAACGGCAAGCGAAATTTCAAAAATACACAGCAGATATAAAAAAGAAGCAGCCTTCTCAGGCTGCTTCTTTTTTGTTCTTGAAAGTTTCAGCGGATTTTTCCGGGCAGGGGGATCCAATCGAGCGAAACGAGCGGGATCCCGCGGTAGGAATCGCGGCGGTCGCCTTCGAGCAATGCGCAGGCGATCACGCCGATCTCAACGCCGATCTTCTTCGTCAGCTCCAGCGCCGCGTCGATCGTGCCGCCGGTGGAGACGACGTCGTCGAGGAAGCAGAGCTTCTTGCCCTGGAAGCGGACGTATTTTTCCTTGCCGATCCAGAGCTCCTGTTTGCCGTGGGTCGTGATCGAGGTCACTTCCACGCCGACCGGATCGATCATGAACGCTTTGCGGCTTTTGCGCAGCTCGAGATATTCGTCGCAGCCGAATTCGGTGCAGATCGCCTGGGTCAGGCCGCAGGATTTCGTCTGAACGGTAACGAAGCCGTCAAAATCGTAGGTGGAGAGCTTTTCCCGAAGCGAAGCGGCGGCCTCGCGGTTCCAGCGGGCTTCGCCGGTCATATCGAAGGAATAGATACAGAATCCGTCGCCGATATCGAGCAGCGGAAGCTCCACGGAAAAATCGGGGGAGAGATGAACCGTATAGGTATCAGACCAGTTCTGCATACTCCGCTCCTTAAACGAGGCCGACGTACTGACCGAAGAAACGAACGAGTACGCCGATGACCATTCCGAGGAACGGGTTCTTCGACCATGCGGTTACGCCGAGCGCCATGAAACCGGCAACTGCAAATTCGCAGCCGACAACAGCCTGGAGGTTCGGAACGAAGGTCAGCGCGAAGCCGATGACGAGCAGGAAGCCCGCGATGCTCTGCGCCGGGAGATATTTGCCGAGACGGCTGACAAGACCGGTCAGAACGAGAATGCCGCAGACCAGCATGAAGACGATGCCGCAGAGTACCGGCCAGGGAGCGCCGGCGGTACCGGAGATGATCGCTTCGATCGGCGGGCCGCCGAAGAGCGCGGAGGGAACGTCGGCGAGGGAGTTGATGATGGAGAGGTGGTCGTAGTTCTGGGTCGTTCCGGCGATGGAAGCCGTAATGCCGCCGAAGGAGATGTTGGCGCCGATGTTGAGCATCACGAGGCTCAGCGCGCCGAGGATCACGGCGATATTGAGGGTTGGCTTGATAAACTTGAAGTCAGACCAGTATTCCTTCTTCCAGAAGCGCCATTCGGTGCTGTTTTCGATCAGCTCGCGGCCTTCTTCCACAACGGTGGAGAGGTCGACGCGGCGTTTCTGCAGGAAGAGGAAGTCGGCGGTCGAAACAACGACGGAAACGAAGATCGTCCAGACAACGCTGTTGGCGCTGCCGGTGATCGTGCAGACCGCGTAGGTCGCGATCGCGGCAACAACGGAAACGATCGTGATGCGCTTTTCCTGGCCGAACATATCCCAGGATACGCCCGCGAGGATCAGGCCGACGCCCGCCATCATGCCGTAGAGAACGGCCGGACCGGCAAAATCAGCGATCATCGAAACGCCGCCGCACAGGCCGAGGATGATCATGATCAGCGCGGCAAGCAGGATCGAGCTTACGTTGTTGCGCAGGTTTTTCTTAACGCTGGCAACGGTGATGGTCTCCGCCTGGCCGGAAATCGGGGTGACCGAGCCGGTCAGCGTATTGCCGATCGCGCCGATCAGATAGGCGAAGCCGGCAGGCTTGAGCGCGAATCCGCGCGCCTGCGCGTAGAGGAGCTGCGGAACGCCGTTGATGATAACGGCTACAACCGCGAGTAAAAAGGGTCCTAATTGGCTGAGGAAATCCATAGAAAGCCTCCTAACAAAATGATACATAAAGTATAGCATACCGCCCCGAGGATAACAAGGCAAAAAATGAACAAACAATGAACGAAAGCGCTGAAATTGTCGATCTTTCTGCACAAAAAAGTCGGGAGCAGAAAATCGGAAAAACCGGCCGTTCTCGAATTCCAAAAAACAAGTTGCTTTTTTTGAAAACAGAAATTACAGGCCTTTCAAAATGAAAAAGAAATACAGGAAAAAATATACAATAACAAAATTGAATCCATGAAAAGATCATCGGAACCCGATCGGTCGTAGCCGAAGGGTTCCGGTGATTTTTTTGTGAAAAAGAAGCAGAATTTCAAAACGCGCTGAATCTTTTTGAAATCGCCCGGAAAGAACGAAACGGATTCCCGGGAAACATCACGGAAAAATCACAGGAAGTTCAGATGTTCTTTTAATAGTTTGCGATTATACTGACTCAAAGAGAAAAAAGCAGCAAAAAACCGGGCGCGTCCGGAAAAACGGCGCGCCGGGGCCTTCCAAAGGGGCCCAATGGGTTTTTGCAGCTTCGGCGGGCGTCCTTTCCGGTGCGGAGCGTCCGTTTTACCGAAAGGAGGGCATCTATGGAGCAGCAAAAGCACTACCGGCACGAGCGGAAATTCAGCATGGGCGGCTCGGACGATTTCAAAGGCAGATCGGACCGGATGAACCGTCCGTCCGGTCCGTGGAAAAAAGAAGAGAGCTCCCCGGAAAACGGGCTTCCGGGCGGATCGCAGGAAAATCCGCCGGAAAACGTAAATCCGCCGGAGTCTCCGGATGGATTTGATCCGGGAAGCCTTCCCGACGGATTCGATCCGGGAAATCTCCCGGACGGATTTGACGCAGGGAATCTCCCGGACGGGTTCAATCCGAACGGGATGCCGGGCGGCGGCTCCGGATTCGGCGGAGGAAACATGCCCGGCGGCATGAATCCCGGCTCCGGGAGCATGCCCGGCGCGGGAGGCTCAAGCCCCGGAACGATGCCGAATACGGGAGGCTCTGCACAGCCCGGTTCGGAAAATTCCGCTCCCAAAGGG
>CACZON010000030.1 GCA_902782805.1 Oscillospiraceae bacterium | reverse complement strand
TGAGCATGGAAAAAACCAAGCGGGTCTTTCTGACCGTTGCGCTGTTTGCACACGGTTATGCCAGCATCATTGCCAACAACGGTCTGGAATACGATGAAAAACTGATCGCAGGGCACCTGGAGCAGGCCTGGAAAGGTGCTTTACTCGCGGCCAAGCAGGAGGAGAATGAACATGAAAAAACTGTATGAAAAGAAACCGGTGTTTTTTGCGGTACTGTTTATCATACTGTACTGCGCGGTGACCATCCCGATCCGGGGAGAGTACGGAGACGGCAGCATCCAATCTCTGCTTGGACTGGCTGCGGTTGCCGCAGCGATCGCCGTTGTCAGCAGCCTGATCCCTCTCTGGAAAAAACTCGGGGCCGCCGCCAAACCGCAGAACGTCCGCCTGTGCCTGTGGTTCCTCCCCATGATCCTGCTTGCCACCGGCAACGTCTGGGACGGCTTCAGCCGGCGCTACAGCGGTGCGGATCTTTGGTATGCGATCGGCTCCATGGCTCTGGTCGGCTTTGTGGAGGAGATGATCTTCCGGGGCTTCCTGTTCCGCGCTCTGCTGAAGAAGGACGGCCCCAGGGCCGCCGTTATCGTATCGGCCGTGACCTTCGGGGTCGGCCATATCGTGAACCTCCTTGCGGGCATGGCCACCGCGGAAAATTTGATGATGATCGTTTTCGCCGTAGCATGGGGGTTCGTTTTCACCATGGTCTACTACAAATCCGGCAGCCTGCTGCTCTGCATTCTGGTCCATGCAGCTGTGGACGTACTTTCTGTGGTTGCCGCGGAAACAGCTTGGGGCACCTGGCTCTATATCGGTGCCACCGTCGTGGTCGGCGGGGCCTACAGCCTGTATCTGTCAAAGCGCGTCGAGACGCCGGAAATCAACCGGACAGACGCGCAGGCGAAATCCGGGGCTGAACTTCAGGATCCGTGAACGAAACATTCCGGTGCGTGATGATTGCGGCAGCGCCTTCACCCCGCTGTAACGGGCATCGGGTTTTCTCCGATCCGGAACAGACAGAAAAACAGCCGTGACCGTTGAGGTCACGGCTGTTTTGATTTTATGCCGGGATATACCGTTCTCAAAGCGGCTTTCTCAGGAAGGGTGCCCCGAAAGAAGCGCTTTATTTTTTACGAAGATTCAGGTATTTGATTTTCGTCGCCAGCCCGCCGCGCAGGTGGCGCTCCGATTTGTTGATTTCCAGGATTTTCCGGACGCCGCGGCAGAGCTCCGGGTTGATGTGCCGAAGGCGTTGTGAAATATCCTTATGTACGGTCGATTTGCTCACACCGAAACGCTGCGCCGCCGCGCGGACAGTCGTCCGGTTCTCAAGAATGTATTCGCCGAGTTCGACCGCACGCTTTTCAACGGCTTCGTCGTACGGCTGCAGATATCGTTTCAAGACCTCCCCCTCCCAATTCTCTCTGCTGCATTATACGGCAAAGGGGAAAAGATTATGAATCCGAAACAAATGTCGGATAGAAACGCATCTTTATTAGTGTATATAGTATAAATTTTCTTTTTGCACTTGACAATTCGGAAACGCTTCAGTATAATAAATGCATAATCAATGCATAGGAGCGTATAATATGAATAAAACCGAGATTAAAAAAGTCGTTCTCGCCTATTCGGGCGGACTCGATACTTCCATTATCATCCCCTGGCTCAAGGAGAACTACAATAACTGCGAGGTCATAGCCGTTTCCGGCAACGTCGGACAGGCGGACGAACTCGACGGACTCGAGGAAAAGGCCCTTAAAACCGGCGCTTCAAAGCTCTATATCCTCGATCTGACCGATGAATATGTCAATGAATATATAATCCCGACGATGAAAGCCGGAGCGGTGTATGAAGAATACCTTCTGGGTACCAGCACCGCAAGGCCCTGCATCGCGAAAGGCCTCGTTGAGATCGCGCTCAAGGAAGGCGCCGACGCAATCTGCCACGGCTGTACGGGAAAAGGCAACGATCAGGTCCGTTTCGAGCTTGCGATCAAGCATTTCGCGCCGAATATGCCGATCATCGCCCCCTGGAGAGAATGGACGATCCAATCGCGGGAAGAGGAAATCGATTATGCCGAAGCGCACAACGTGCCGCTGAAGATCAACCGCGAAACGAACTATTCGAAGGATAAGAACCTCTGGCATCTTTCCCACGAGGGACTTGACCTGGAAGACACGGGGAACGAACCGCTCTACGAAAAGCCCGGCTTCCTCGAGATGTCCGTTTCTCCGCTGGAGGCCCCCGATGCGCCGACCTACGTGACGCTCGATTTCGAAAAGGGCGTCCCCACGGCGCTCAACGGCGCGGCGATGAGCGCTAAGGAAATCATCCTTGCACTCAACGAAATCGGCGGCAAAAACGGAATCGGCCTTCTGGATATCGTTGAAAACCGGCTGATCGGCATGAAGTGCCGCGGCGTTTATGAAACGCCGGGCGGTACGATCCTTTACAAGGCGCACGAATATCTCGAATCGGTCTGCCTCGATAAAATGACGATGCACGAAAAGCAGAAGCTTGCGATCACCTACGCGGAGCTCGTCTACAACGGCCAGTGGTTCACGCCGCTGCGGGAAGCGCTCGCCGCGTTCGTCGATAAAACGCAGGAAAAGGTAACCGGCAAGGTGAAGCTGAAGCTGTATAAGGGCAATATCATCAAGGCGGGCGTCTTCAGCGACTATTCGCTCTACAGCGAGGATATCGCCACCTTCGGAAAGAGCGATTACGACCAGAAGGATTCTGCCGGCTTCATCAATCTTTACGGACTGCCTATCAAGGTTCAGGCGATGGTGGACGGCAAAATGTAAAAAACTCAGCCGCCCGAAAACGGGCGGCTTTTTCCGTAGCTGCGAACCGTTTCGCGTAGAATGCGGACGGTTTCTCACAGAAGGAGGTCTTCAGGATGGCAAAAATCTGGGCGG
>CACZON010000029.1 GCA_902782805.1 Oscillospiraceae bacterium | reverse complement strand
AGAACGCAGGCGCATACCGCAGCAGTTCCATGCCGTGCGGCGCACCTGCTCCTATCTGAAGAGAACCCTGCGAGGCGAAAAAAAAAGAAAAGAAGGGAATCAAACATGAAAGGAACTTCGAAAAAAAACACGCTGATCAAGCTGATTGTCTTTGCCGTTATCTGCGGCGCCGCGATCGGGATCGGAACGGGGACCGGGCTTTTCGGTTCGGTCAAAAGCGTTTTCCAGAACATCAATCTCAACGGAAAATCGATCCTGAGCGTTGTGATCATGGCGTCGATGGTGTTGGCCGCGACCTATCTGATCTGTCTGCTGCTCAGTTTGCCGTCGCCGAAAAATCACCGCGCGAGAACGGTGGTCAGCGTTGCAACGAGTCTGATCAAATACATCTCGGCGATCGTCATCATCTGCTGGGGCCTTACGATCCTCGGCGCAGACGTCGGAACGGTCGTTGCCGGGGTCGGGATCATCGCGCTGATCGTCGGCTTCTCGGCAGAGAGTCTGATTTCCGATATGATCACCGGAATCTTCATGATTTTTGAGAACCAGTACAACGTCGGCGATTTCATCGAGGTCGGCGGATTCCGCGGCAAGGTCACGAGCATCGGCGTGCGCACCACCTGCCTGGAAGACGCGGGCGGAAACATCAAAATCGTCAATAATTCCGAAATGAAAAACATCCTCAACCGCTCCGATCATTCCTCGCGCGCGGTTTCAACGATCGGCATCCCCTACGAAACGGATCTCGAGGCGCTCGAGGAAAAGATCCCCGCGATGATGACCGGGATCTTTGAAAAACACCGCGACATGATGCTCTCGGAGCCGGTCTATCTCGGCGTGGACGAGCTTGCCGATTCTTCGGTCAACCTGAAGTTCGTGGTGGAGGTTGAGGATAAAAATATCTTCTCCGGCTCCCGCGTGCTCAATCGGGAGATCTGGCTCGGCATGCGAAAAGCCGGCGTCGAGGTTCCGTTCCCGCAGGTCGACGTTCATCAGAAGTAATCGTTCCCGCTTTTTGGAGGATTGCTTATGAAAGACGAACGATATCTCAAAGACGAGTTCGGGCGCCTGCCGGAGGAATTCCCCGAGCTGCGCGAGAATTTTGCGCCGCCGCTCGATGAGGAATTCAAAAGCGAAGCGGAATACCCCGGGAGCATGGAAGCCGCCTCGCCCGGGCCTCAATTCACGCCGCCCGGCGCGCCCGTGCCCGCGGTGCAGGAGGAGAGCAGCCGCCGGATCATCCGCAAGCTGATTCTCTATCTCGTTGCCGCGGCACTCGGGATCTTTATCTATCTCGGGCCGTTCGGGAATCTTATGAAGCGGTTCGAGCCGTTCGTGCCCGGCTCCGCCTCGGCGCAGCTCGACGAGCTCGTGAAGCCCGGCGCGCCCGGCGATCCCGAAATCGAAATCATCTACGCCGTACGCAGCGGCAGCACCGTTTCGTACGATTATACGGTTCACTTTGCGCAGTTCGGCGAATATTCCTACGACGTGTCGCAGAAGGTGATCAACCTTTCGCCGTATCGGGAAGCGAAGGCCGAGCCGGAGATCGAACATTGGCAGGGTTACTCGCGCGATCCCTTTGAGCACGAAATCGACGTTTCCTCGCTCCGGGACGACGAGCAGTACCTTCTTCTCGAGGGCGAATTCGAGCTCGACGGGGTGAAAAAGACGATCTCCGCGGCGCGGCGCGTCATTGACCGGCCGCCCGAGCCCGAAACGGGCGCAGACTTTACGCCGGATTATTCCTCCGGGACGATCGATTACCGCGCCTGGCTCATTCCGCAGGAGGGCGACGAGGTCGCCCGCGATTTTGCGGTCCGCAGTTTCGAGATCGCGCTCTACGGGGAAAACGGCGAATACGCCGGCGGCTCAACGGTCTCCCCGGCGTCCGATCCCGAAGAGCGCCTGCCGAAGGTCCAACCGCCCGAAACGTCCTTTGGCGGCGAGACCTCTTCCGGCTGGACCTTTACGTACCGCGGACCGGCGGACTTCAGCTTCTGGAGCGAGGCGAAAACCTATGCCGTGTCGCTTTTGGTCTTCGATCAGACAACCGGTCTTTCCTACGAAATCGTCACCGACCGCCGGGAGGTGCCGCACGAGGCGCACAAAGAGCCTTCGGCAAAGATCTTCCTGACTTCGTTCTATTCGGAATTCCGCTGCGCGGTCGAGTTCTTCGACGTAGACGACGTAACGAAGGCCACCCTGGAATTCTGGAATCCCGATACGGATACGCTCGAAAAATCGATGGATCTGACGAAGGAGGCGCTCACGCAGGGCTACTTCTGCGACAATCCGTTCACAACCGATTTCGTCTACGAAAATCACAGGGACTATTACGAGGAGCAGGGAACCTTCCCCTTCAGCCTGATCGCGAAGGTGAAAATGGAATACAACTGGGATTACGGCGCGACGCGCGAATACGAATATTCGGTCAATTCCGTTGAGACGACCGGCTGGGAGGCCTCGCGCACGCCGGAAGACGCGCCGCCGAGCCCCGGCAGGGTCTTCCCGGGCGATTTCCAGGTTCAAACGATGATGGCCGACGCGCCCTGCACCATCCTCTACGGCCGGCCCGAAGCGGTCGGCCCGGACGCGATGAGCGTTTCGATCCGGATTGACGGCGAGGAGATCTCCTATTCGCCGGACGAGCTCTTTATGAATCAGGAGGAATCCGATTACAGCGTCTACGAGGGCGGCGAATGGGTCGATCGGCACGGCTATGCGAACCTGCTGATGATGCCGTGCCCCGAGAAATTCAAAGACGGCGCGGCGCACGTCGTCATCTTCCGCGTGACTCAGTATATCCCCGCTTACGGCGAAGCCGCCACCTTCGAACAGTGGGAAATGTTTTCGTAACGCAGGGTTCTACGGTGCGGGGAGCAGGCTTTAATGCCCGGCAGGGCGCTGCTGTGCTCCGCCGCCTGCGTTTTCGCCACGCAGGGT
>CACZON010000028.1 GCA_902782805.1 Oscillospiraceae bacterium | reverse complement strand
TCGTCGGCAATATTCAGGACGAATACGACGACGAGGAGGAGGAGATCCAAAAAATCGACGAAAACGTCTTTACCGTAGACGGATCCGTTTCGATCGACGAGCTCTCCGATATGCTCCACGTCTCCTTCCCGGAGGAGGGCGAATACGATACGATCGCCGGCTTTATCGTCGATCAGCTCGGGAGAATCCCCACGCAGGACGAGCATCCTTCGATCGAATACGGCGCGCTCATCCTGACCGTTGAGGAAACGGAGGACCGCCGCATTTCCCGCGTGCGCATCGAGCGCAGGGAAACGCCCGAAAGTGAAGATGAAGACGGCGAATAACCGTTCCCGGCCGTAATTATATTCCAAAGAGAGGCTCCTGCTTTTGCAGGAGCTTTTTTTGCGTTGAATCCGGCATTAAAAAACGATAAAAAAACAAGAGCGCGGGATCGGAACTTTGTTCGTTCAGACGATTGATTTTCCGATCCCGTTGCGCTAAAATTAGGTCGTTTGAAGAACAATTGATAAGAATTTAACAGACAAAGAAAGGCTCTTTTTATGGACGCACTTTTACCGGTCGCAGTCGCTTTGACCTGCGGACTGCTGATGACCCGCGTAATCAAGCATTTCAAGCTCCCGGCGGTAACGGCGTATCTGATCGCCGGAGTGCTGATCGGCCCCTACGGCATCGGAAGGCTCGGGATCCCGGGGGTCGGCCTTCATTCGATGGAACAGCTCGATACGCTCAATATTATCTCCGAGGTTGCGCTCGGCTTTATTGCGTTTTCCATCGGAAACGAATTCCGCCTCTCGCAGCTTAAGAGCACCGGACGCCAGGCGACGATCGTCGGGATCGTTCAGGCGCTCGTGGCAACGTTTTTTGTCGACGCCGCGCTGCTTCTGCTGCATCTCGCCGTAGGCGATAAGCTTTCGATCCCCGCAGCGATCACGCTCGGCGCCATTGCAACGGCAACCGCGCCGGCGGCAACGCTGATGGTCGTTCGCCAATACAAGGCGAAGGGCGCGGTAACGGATATCCTGCTGCCGGTCGTCGCGCTCGACGACGCCGTCGGCCTCGTTGTGTTCGCGGTGTCCTTCGGGATCGCAAAAGCCATGATCGCGGGCTCGTTCGATCTGCTTTCGATCCTCGTAAAGCCGCTGCTCGAAATCGTCCTCTCGCTCGTGCTCGGCGCGGTCATGGGTGCGATCCTTACCTTCCTCGAGCGCTTTTACAATTCCAACAGCAACCGCCTTTCCATCACGATCGCGCTCGTATTGCTGACCGTTGCGCTCTCAAACCTGAAGTTCCGGATCGGTTCGATGGAGATCGGTTTTTCGGCGCTGCTCGTGTGCATGATGCTGGGAACCGCTTTCTGCAACCTCTGCCCGCTGTCGTCCGATCTGATGCAGCGTGCCGACGGCTGGACCTCGCCGCTGTTCGCGCTCTTCTTCGTCATCAGCGGCGCAGAGCTGGAGCTGAACGTTTTCTCCGATCTTGCGATCGTCGGGATCGGCCTCGTCTATATCCTCGCGCGTTCGCTCGGAAAATACACCGGCGCGTATCTGAGCACCCGCGCGACCCATTGCTCCGAGCCGGTGGTAAAATACCTCGGGATTACGCTGCTGCCGCAGGCGGGCGTGGCGCTCGGGATGTGTATTACCGCCATGGAGCTCGGCAGCGAATCCGGCAGCCTGGTGCGCAATATCGTCCTTTTCGCCGTGCTGATTTATGAGCTTGTAGGCCCGATGCTTACGAAGATCGCGCTTACAAAGGCCGGCGACATTCAGCCCAAGAGCGAAGAGGTCCTTCGCCGCCGCGAGAAAAAGCTCGAGCACGTGCGCACGCACGGCAAAATTTAATTACGCAGGGATCCTCGCAGAGAACGGTGGGGCGTAACCCCCGGCAGGGAACCGCGGCGCGGAGAGCCGTTTTTTACACGCAGGGACCCTCGCAGAAAAAAGCGGGCGTAATGCGCAAATCTGCAGGGCAATACGATTGATGAATATAAAAAGAAAAAGCAGGGAAAGCCGCCGCTTCCCTGCTTTTTTTATGATTTGAGAATCAGTTTCTCGCTCCGGCGTCGGCCGAGAGCAGCTCGTTGGTCGTTTCAAATTCGTACTGCTGGGTATAGAGCTCCCAGTAGACGCCTTTTTTCGCCATCAGCTCGGCATGGGTGCCGCGCTCGACGATCTTGCCGTCGTCCACAACGAGGATCACGTCTGCGTTGCGGATGGTGGAGAGCCGGTGCGCGATGACGAACGAGGTGCGGCCTTCCATCGTCTTTTCGATCGCCTTCTGGATCAGGTGCTCCGTCTTCGTATCGACGGAGGAGGTCGCTTCGTCGAGGATAAAGATGCGCGGCTCGGCGAGGATCGCGCGCGCAAAGGAGATCAGCTGCTTTTCGCCGGTGG
>CACZON010000027.1 GCA_902782805.1 Oscillospiraceae bacterium | reverse complement strand
GCTGGATCACAAGGTGGAAGACATCGATTAGTATTTCCGAAAAAACGAAAAAACAAGCTGAGCGGAAAAATCCGTTCAGCTTGTTTTGCTGCAGAGGGAACTATTCGGTGATGGAAACCGTAACGGCGGAGGAATAATAGACACGTTTGTTCTTTTCGACCGAAGAGGTAAGCCAGACGCCGGCGCCGATCACGCAGTTGTCGCCGATGTTCGTGTCGCCGCCGAGAATGGTCGCGTTGGCGTAGATGACGACGTTGCTGCCGATATTCGGATGGCGCTTGATTCCTTTGACCGGGTTGCCGTGCGGGTCGAGCTCGAAGCTGCGCGCGCCGAGCGTAACGCCCTGATAAAGTTTGACATGGTCGCCGATGACGGTCGTTTCACCGATGACGATACCGGTTCCGTGGTCGATAAAGAAGTATTCGCCGATTGTTGCGCCCGCGTGGATATCGATTCCGGTTTTTTCGTGGGCGTATTCCGTCATCATACGGGAGATCAGCGGGATTTTCATCTGGTAAAGCTCGTGGGCGATGCGGAAGATCGTGATCGCATAGAAGCCGGGATAGCAGATGATGACCTCTTCGTAGCTTTTTGCGGCGGGGTCTCCGTCGAAGAGCGCCTTGATATCCTTGAGCAGCATCGATTTGATCTTCGGCAGACGGGAGAAGAATTCATCCGTCAGCGTGCCGGCGCGATCCGGATCGATATTGCCGAAGAGCGCAGCGCGGCGGATCTGCTCCTTCAGAAGACCGTACGCGCAGCCGAGATGTTCGGCCGCCGTCTCTGCTTCTCCGAATTTATAAAAATCCGGGAAAAAAGCGCATTGAAGATGCTTGACGATTTCGATGACGACGCGGCGGTCCGGCATCAGGAATTTCGGTTTGGAATAATTGGAACCGAGCTCGGAAGGCAGCTCGGCGAGCAGCTGCTCCGTTTTTTTGATCGTTTCCATCGGTTTACCTCCATCGTTTCGGAAATTTCGCGGTCCTGCCGTTCATTCTATGCAAAAAGCAGGAAAGCGGTGAAAAAAGCGGAGATACGCGTTGGCCGCATATCTCCGCAGAACATCGAGTCGCAGACTTCGGTCAGAAGAGAAAGCGGGCGAAAAAGGGCGCAGTACAATCACGACAGCAACAGATGCAGCGGATCGTTTTCATGCGTCTTTTTCCCCTTTCTTCCGATTTATTTCATTATATCATACGCGCGCTTTTTTTGTCAATCGTTCCCCTCGCCGCAGAGCTTTGCAAGCTCGAGGCGGACGGAATCCTCGCAGGAGCGCATCGCGAGGATCGTTTTCGAAAAGAGCGTATCGAGCTCCCAGGAGAGCATTTCGGCGCCCTGACGGATCACGTCGCGCGAACAGCCCGCGGCGAACTTTTTATCCTTGAATTTCTTTTTCAGACTGCTGACCTCGAGGTCGGAGGTGCTTTTTGAGGGACGCATCAGCGCCGCCGCACCGATCAGCCCGGTCAGCTCGTCGGCGGCGAAGAGGACTTTTTCCATCTGCGCTTCGGGTTCTGCCGTGACTCCCGGGTTGCCCCAGGCATGGCTGCAGATCGCGTGGATCATCTCTTCCGAAACGCCGCCTTCGCGCAGCAGCTCCGGCGCTTTGATGCAGTGTTCCTCGGGCCAGAGCTCGAAATCGATATCGTGAAGCAGCCCGCACAGGCTCCAGAATCCGGCGTCTTCGCCGTTTTCGAGATCGTTCGCGTACCATTTCATCACACCTTCAACGGTCAGGGCGTGCTGGATGTGAAACCGCTCTTTGTTATAGGCGAGCAGAAGCGCGAGCGCTTCTTCGCGGGAGATACATTCTTTCATTAAGAGGATGCCTTCTTTCGGTAGTGAGATCGTTAAGGCTATTGTACGCCGGTTTTTCGCGCTTGAAAAGAAAAAATGCAAAAATATTCCGAAAAATTTCCGTTTGTGATAGAATAAAGACGAAACTGCACGAAAAAGGAGGGGCACCGGATGAAAAAACGGCTGATTGCGCTTCTCTGCGTCCTTTTGCTGCTCCTTCCGGGCTGCTCTCTCGATTTGTCCGACGTTGCCGACGCGGCGTTTGCCACAGGGATCCCGAGGGATGAGAGCGCCGGCCCCGTAAAGGAGGGTGAACTCGCGGTCGTATTCCTGGACGTCGGCCAGGGCGACTGCACGCTGGTTCAGAGCGCTGGGGAATCGATGCTGATCGACTGCGGCGATATCGATACGTTTTCCGCCCTCGAGGAGACGCTCGAGCGATACGGGATCGAAACACTGCGGTATTTCGTAGGGACCCACGATCACAGCGATCACGTCGGCGCGGCCGGTGCGCTGATCCGAAGCATGCCGGTGGAAGAAATCCTCCATTCTCCGCTGCAGATTTCCGGAGAGGGATACGATTACAATAAGATGTTCTCCGTCGCCGCCGAAAAAGGGATCCCCGCAAGGGCGCTCGAAGCGGGCGACCGCTTTTCTCTCGGGCAGGCGCAGATCCTCGTATTGTCGCCTTCCGACTGCGATCCCAACAACGTCAACAACAGCTCGATCGTCCTGAAAATTACCGGCGGAGGGTGTTCTTTCCTGATCGCTGCCGACGCCGAACGCGAGTGCGAGCGCGAGATGCTCCGCTTCGGCGCCGAGCTTTCCGCCGACGTTCTGCGCGTCGGGCATCACGGCAGCGCAAGCTCAACAAGTTACCGCTTCCTGCGCCGCGTGATGCCGCAGTATGCGGTGATTTCCGTCGGCGCCGGGAATTCCTACGGCCATCCCGCCGAAGCGGTCCTCTCGCGGATTTCGGGCTGCGGCGCGACTGTCTACCGCACGGACGTCCACGGAAACGTCTGCTTTACCGCGTCGGACGGTGTGCTCAGCGTTAAAACGCAGTACGAGAAGCCGGCGTATCCGCCCGAACGGCCTGATGCGGAGAAAGAAGTATATATCGGCAACCGGAAATCGAAGGTCTTTCATGCGCCGGACTGCAAGAATCTCCCCGGCGAGAAAAACCGCGTATATTTTAACAGCGTCGAAGAAGCGGCGCAGGCGGGATATTCGCCCTGCGGGAACTGCAATCCGTAATGATCGAACGCCGCCTCGAATAGGATATAGTAAGATGGGAGGGGTGGCGCATGATTTCAAGGTTTTCCGAGATCCGGCGCAAGGAGGTCGTCGGCCTTTCCGACGGGACGAAGTACGGCTACGTCAACGATCTTTCGATCGATACCGGGAACTCGAAGATGATCTCACTGATCGTCTACGGTAAGCCGCGCTTTTTCGGACTCTTCGGAAGAGAGGACGATTTTGTGATCCGGTGGGAGGATATCGAGAAGATCGGCGGCGATATCATTCTCGTCCGCTGCGATCACATCGGAAGAAGGCGCAGAAAGGGCTTTTTCAGCGAATTTTTTGCAAATCCTTGAGAAAAAAAGATTGCAAAACGCAGGAAGATGTGATAATATATATAGGCATTTGATGCAAAAACGCACGTTCGCGCCCGGCGGATTGGTGCTCTCCTTAATTAGGAGGGTTTTCCGTCCCAGCGAAGAGCGCGGGCGGAGGAAAAACCACAAGGAGGAAAAAACATGGCAGTTGTATCAATGAAGCAGCTTCTGGAGGCCGGCGTTCACTTCGGTCACCAGACGAGAAGATGGAACCCGAAAATGGCGGAATACATCTTCACCGAGCGCAACGGGATCTACATTATCGACCTGCAGAAAACCGTTCGCAAACTGGAAGAGGCGTATAATTTCGTTCGCGATCTTTCCGTGGAAGGAAAATCGGTTCTCTTCGTAGGAACGAAGAAACAGGCGCAGTCTTCCGTCAAAGAAGAAGCAGAACGTTCGGGCGCGTATTTCGTCAACGCAAGATGGCTCGGCGGTATGCTGACAAACTTCCGCACCATCCGCGGCAGAGTGGACCGTCTGCGTCAGCTCAAGAGGATGGAAGAGGACGGAACGTTTGATCTTCTCCCGAAGAAAGAAGTTACCAAATTAAAGCTCGAGATCGAAAAACTCGAAAAGTATCTCGGCGGCGTTGCCGAAATGAAGCAGCTCCCCGGCGCGCTCTTTATCGTTGACCCGAGAAAAGAGAGAATCGCCGTTGCCGAAGCGAAGAAGCTCGGGATCCCGATCGTTGCGATCGTCGACACGAACTGCGATCCGGACGAAGTCGATTACGTCATCCCCGGAAACGACGACGCGATCCGTGCCGTAAAGCTGATTGCCGGCGCAATGGCGGACGCGATCGTGGAAGGCAGAGAGGGCCAGATGGGCGCCGCTGCCCGCGACGCGGAAGACGAAGCGATCGAAGAAGCGAAAGCGCAGGAAGACGCGGAAGAAGAATAATCGGAACAAGGAATTTGAGATCCCGCCGGATCAGCCAAAAGCCGGCTGTCGGCGGGTTCTTTCTGAACAGAAAATAACAGGAGGAAGATAGAAATGGCATCATTTACTGCGAAAGACGTCGCTGCGCTTCGCGAAAAAACGAGCTGCGGCATGATGGATTGCAAAAAAGCGCTGACCGCTGCGGACGGCGATATGGAAAAGGCGATCGAGATCCTTCGTGAACAGGGTCTTGCGAAAGCCGTTAAGAAAGCGGACAGAATCGCTGCGGACGGAATCGTCTGCGCGAAGGTCTGCGAAAAGTGCGGCGTGGGCGTCGTGGTCGAAGTGAACTCCGAAACCGACTTCGTTGCGAAGAACGCGGATTTCAGAGCGTTCGTGGACGGCGTTGCCGACGTGATCATCGCGGAAAATCCCGCCGACGTCGAAGCGCTCAAGGCCTGCAAAATGGGAGATCTTACGGTTGCGGAAAATCTCCAGGAAAAAGTCCTCTCCATCGGCGAGAATATCCAGATCCGCCGCTTCGTCCGCTACGATGCGGATACCGTCAACGTCTGCTACACCCACATGGGCGGCAACATCGGCGTTATGGTAGCGCTTGAGGTTTCCGATAACCTCAAAGACAACGAGACCGTTCGCGTTCTCGGCAAAGACGTCGGTATGCAGGTCGCGGCGATGAGCCCGCTGTTCCTCGATAAGGCAGACGTCGACGAAGAGACGCTCGCCAACGAGAGAAGAATCCTGCTCACCCAGGCGATCGAAGAAAACAACGCCTCTGCGAAACCGAAGCCCCAGGCGATCCTCGAAAAGATGGTCGACGGCCGCGTCGGAAAATATTACGAAGAAAACTGCCTGCTGCAGCAGACCTACGTCAAGGACAACAAGTTCTCCGTAGAAAAGCACGTTGCAGAGGTTGCGAAAGAGCTCGGCGGTTCGATCAAGGTTGTCAAATACGTTCGCTTTGAAAAGGGCGAAGGCATTGAGAAGAGACAGGACGACCTTGCCGCAGAAGTTGCGAAGCTCGTAAAATAATCGGCAAATCACAGAGAGAAATGGCAGTAGGGGCGACCTGTACTGCCATTTTTTGCGGAAAGGAAGGAATGCAGATGAAGATCGCAGTCGTTACCGGAGCTTCCTCCGGACTCGGCAGGGAGTACGTCCGGCAGATCGCAAAAGGGTTTCCCGAAATCGAAGAGATCTGGGTGATCGCCCGGCGGCTCGAGCGGCTCGAGGCGCTTGCCGTGGAGTTTCCGCAGAAAAAGATCCGGCCGATCGCGCTCGATCTGACGGCGCCGGAGAGCTTCGAAGCTTACCGCAGCCTTTTGCTTGAGGAAAAACTGGAAGTAAGAATTCTGGTGAACAATTCCGGCTGCGGGACGTTCGGCGATTTCATAGAGGCGCAGACCGCCTCGCAGGTCGCGATGACGCAGCTCAACGTCACCGCGCTGACCGCGATGGCTTCGCTGACGCTGCCCTATATGCGCCGCGGCGCGTTCCTCGTGAACATAAGCTCGATCGCTTCCTTCGTTCCGACGCCGGGCATGACGGTTTACTGCTCGACCAAGGCGTACGTCCAGAGCTTTTCGCGTTCGCTTGCCTTTGAACTCAAAAAAGAAGGGATCCTCGCGCTGGCGGTCTGCCCCGGACCGATGGACACCGAGTTTCTCGACGTTGCCGGAATCACCGGCCGCTCGAAAACCTTCACAAAGCTGCCGCGCGTCGACGCTGCGAAAGTTGCCGAAGCGTCGCTTCGTGCCGCGGCAAAGGGAAAAACCGTCTATACCGCGCGCTTTATCTACAAATTCTACCGTGTTCTGGCAAAAATTCTGCCGCACCGGCTGCTGATGCATCTCTCAAGAATATCGTGAGGATTTATGAGAAAATATATCGGAGACAGAAAATTCTATAAAATGCTCTTCGCGGTCGCGGTCCCGATCATGATTCAGAACGGGATCACGACCTTTGTCGGGCTGCTCGACAATATCATGGTCGGCGGGATCGGAACGGTTCAGATGTCCGGCGTCGCGATCTCGAATCAGCTTCTGTTTGTATTCAACCTCTGCGTATTCGGCGGACTTTCCGGCGCCGGGATCTTTACGGCGCAGTACTTCGGAAAAGGGGACATGGAGGGCATACGCCACACCTTCCGCTTCAAGCTGTACGTCTGCCTGCTGCTCTCTGCCGCGGCGATTCTGGTTCTGCTTCTGAACAGCCGCGCGCTGATCGGCCTCTTCCTGACCGGCGAGGCCGCGCAGGGCGATATCGAAGCGACGCTCGGCTACGCGCAGCAGTATCTCTATCTGATGCTCCTGCAGATCGTTCCCTTCGCGGCGGCGCAGCTTTATTCGAGCACGCTGCGCGAATGCGGCAATACGAAGATCCCGATGGCGGCTTCGCTCTCGGCAGTCTTTACCAATCTCGTTTTCAACTGGATCCTGATCTACGGAAAGCTCGGATTCCCGAAGCTGGGCGTTGTCGGCGCGGCGATCGCAACGATCATTTCCCGCTTTGTAGAGCTTTCGATCATCCTTTTCGCGGTCTACCGCCATCTCGACCGCTTCCCGTATTTCCGGAAGATGTACCGCTCGCTGCGGATCCCCGGCAGGCTTATCAAGCTGATCGCGCTCAAGGGGATGCCGCTGCTTGCCAACGAATTTCTCTGGTCCTTCGGCGTTTCGCTGCTTTCGCAGTGCTATTCAACGCGCGGGCTCGCCGTTGTTGCGGCAACGAATATTTCACAGACCGTCTCAAGGCTTTCCGACGTCGTTTTCTTCTCGATGGGAAGCGCAGTTGCAATCATCGTAGGCCAGCTGCTCGGCGCGAACAGGATCGAGGAAGCAAAGGATACCGACCGCAAGATCATCTTTTTCGCAACGGCGGGCTGCGTCGTTTCCGGTGCGCTGACGGCGGTCTGCGCGCCGTTCTTCCCGCTGCTTTACAATGTAACGGACGAGGTGCGCGCGCTGGCGACGCAGCTGATCCTGATCGCGGCGGCGATTTCACCGCTGCATTCTTTCAACAACTGCGCCTATTTTACGCTGCGCTCCGGCGGAAAGACGCTGATCACCGTTATTCTCGACTGCGGCTTCATGTGGGCGGCGAGCATTCCGGTCGCCTATTGCCTTTCGCGTTTTACCTCGCTTCCGATCTTCCCGCTCTATCTGATCTGCCAGGCGCTGGAGGTTCTCAAGTGTTTTCTCGCGTTCTTCCTGCTGCGGCACGGAAACTGGGCGGTCAATATGGTGAAAGAAGAATAAAAAAGAAGCACTTTCGAAAAAACGAAAGTGCTTTTTTCTCGGGAGGCGGATTTATTTGTTGTGGATCATCTTGTTGAGCTCGTCCATAAAGGTGTTGATATCCGTAAACTGGCGGTAGACGGAGGCGAAGCGGACGTAGGCGATCTCGTCGAGATCCTTGAGCTTGTCCATTACGTAGGAGCCGATCAGCGAAGAGGGGACTTCGCGGTCGAGCGAATTCTGAAGCGAGAGCTCGATATCGTCGACGATCTTTTCGATTTCGTTCAGGGACACGGGACGCTTTTCGCAGGCGCGCAGAATTCCGCGCGTGAGCTTGGCGCGGTCGAATTCCTCGCGGGATTTATCCTTTTTGATGACAACCAGCGGGAGCGTTTCGATGACCTCGTAGGTCGTGAAGCGTTTCCCGCAGCCGAGACATTCTCTGCGGCGGCGGATCCGCGCGCCTTCATCGGTCGGGCGCGAATCGACGACTTTGCTTTCGGTATAACCGCAATATGGGCATTTCACGGGCGATCCCTCGTTTCCTTGTTCAGAAATCATTATTCCGTCTGAAAGATATTATAGCATACCAAAAATCGCAATACAAGAAGATTTTATCGAAAGATCGGCGCAAGGAAGTCTTTTGCGGCGGTCAGTTCGCGGATTCTTCCGAAATTTCGCCGGTAGAGCTCGATCACCGGCGTTCCGGAAAAGCCGATTTTTTCCAGTGCGCGGAAAAAGCGCGGAAAATCGAAACTGCCTTTTCCCGGCGGAAGGCAGTTTTCCTTCCGATTGTGGTCGCTTAAATGGACGTGAACGATTTTTTCACCCATCGCTTCGAGCATCGCAAAGGGCGAAAATCCCGCCCGCACCGCCTGCTTGATATCGAGGACGAAGGCGCATTCATCGTGAAGATAGCGCCGCATCCGCGCAATAAACGCCGGATCCTCGCTGCGGAAGCGGTTGACGTTCTCCTGGGCGAGGGTAACGCCGAACGGACGCGCGGTTCTTGAGAGATACGCGAAGCGTTCGAAGTATTCCTCTTCGCTGATGTTCGAGCGGTCGTAATCGCGCTGACCGTGAAGAACGAAGATCTTTGCGCCCAGAGAGGCCGCCGCGGAAAAATAGGTTTTATAGCCTTCGGCGGTGTCCTGAAAACGCCGGTAATGCTCGGAAAAGAGGAGAAACGTTTCGAAGCCGGAAGTGAAGGGATGGACGGAAACGATATTTCGTTCTTTTTTGATCGAAGAAAGGTACTCCGGGCGCAGCTCGCTGTAGGCGTTGAAAAAGACTTCGAAGTCCGAAAATCCGGCTGCCTCCAGCCGGTCAAGCGCCTCCTCGAGATATTCCGGATACAGACACGCGCTCGATACGCCGATCTTCACCCCGAACCGCCTCCTTTTTCCTTATTATATTATAGCAAAGAGCGCAGCCGCAGGCAAGATAAAAACGCCGCGCGCCGGCGTAAAGCGCAAAAGGCGTATTGCACAACGCGGATTTTTTCGATATAATACTATTTTGTAGAGTATTTTCACGAGGTGAAACATGGCACTGCTGACGGTGAAAAGCCTGACGAAATTCTTCGGGGAAGAAGAGCTGCTGCACGATCTTTCTTTCGAAGTATATGAGAATAACCGGATCGGCCTGATCGGCAGCAACGGTTCCGGAAAGACGACGCTGTTCCGCATCATTTTGGGGCTCGAACCATTTGACAGCGGCGAGATCGTTCGCGCCAAAAACGCGGAAATCGGCTATATGGAGCAGCACGTCTGCAGCGATTTCGGGAAAACCGCGTATGAGGAAGTGCTCACGGTGTTTTCCGACCTGATCGCGCTCGAGCACCGGATCGAAAAGACCCAGCAGGAGCTTCTGAACGCTTCCGGAGATCTCTCCGGGCTCCTCGAGCGCCAGATGGCGGAGCGCGAGGAATTTATCGAAAAAGGCGGGCTGACCTTTCGAAGCCGCGCGAAAAGCGCGCTTCTGGGCCTTGGGTTTACGGAAAGCTCGATCGAAAACCGTGTCGGCGTCCTCAGCGGCGGCCAGAAAGCAAAGCTGCAGCTTGCGAAGCTTCTGCTCTCCGGCGCAAATCTCCTGCTGCTCGATGAACCGACCAACCACCTCGACCTTCGGGCGGTCGAATGGCTTGAGGGCTTTCTTTCCTCCTATAAAGGCGCCTATCTCGTCATTTCCCACGACCGCTATTTTCTGGACCGCGTAACGGAGCGGACGTTTTCGCTGCACAACCGGAAGCTTTCCGCCTATAAAGGCAACTATTCGGTTTACATAAAACTTAAAGAACAGGAAGATCTGACCGCCCGGCGCAAATATGAGAGCACGATGCGAGAGATCCGCCGCATCGAGGGGATCATCGAGCAGCAGCGCCGCTGGAATCAGGAGCGCAACTACCGCACCATCGAAAGCAAACAGAAGGCGATCGACCGGTTGGAGGCGACGCTTGAAAAGCCGGAGGCCGCGGCGAAGCAGATGAATTTCGGCTTTACGGCCTCGCGCCGCGCCGGCGACGACGTTTTTTCCTGCGAGGAAATCGGCCTCGCTTTCGGCGCGAACCGCCTCTTTTCCAACGTCAATATGGAGATCAAGCGCGGTGAGCACGTTTTTCTGATCGGCGAAAACGGCTGCGGCAAAACCTCGTTCCTCAAAACGATCCTCGGGGAATATACCCACAACGAAGGAAAATTCCGCTTTGGGGTCGGGGTGGAGCTCGGTTATTACGACCAGATCCAATCGAATCTCCACGATGAAAAGACGGTGATCGACGAGATCTGGGATGAACACCTGCAGATGGATTTGACGCAGGTCCGTTCGGCGCTGGCGCTCTTCCTCTTTTTCGGGGAGGACGTTTACAAAAACGTGGGGACGCTCTCCGGCGGCGAACGCGCGCGGATCCTGCTTTTGAAGCTGATGCTTTCGCGGGCGAATTTCCTGATCCTCGACGAACCGACGAACCACCTCGATATCCTCGCCTGCGAAGCGCTCGAAAAGGCGCTTGCGGAGTATGAGGGAACGCTGCTGATCGTCTCCCACGACCGCTATCTGATGAACCGGCTTGCCGATAAGATCTATCTTCTGACAAAAGACGGCGCGGAGCTTTCGCCCGGAAATTACGACGATTTCCTCCAAATGCGCGAGAAAGCGGCGCAGCTCCCCCAAAAAGAGCCGCAGCCGCAGAGCGAAAACAAGATCCGCCGCGAAACCGAAGCGCGGCTTAAAAACGCAAACAAAGAGCTGGCGCGCATCGAGCGTCAGATCGAAGCGCTCGAAAACGAGGAAAAAGAGCTTCAGGAGCAGTTGAAACAGCCGGAGATCGCCGAAGACTACCTGAAAGTGATCGAGCTGACGGAAACGCTCGAACGCCTCGGGCGCGAGAGCGAGGAGCGTATGCTCGAATGGACGCAGGCCGCCGGTGAGCTCGAAGCGCTTCGGGCTCAGATCGAAACGAACGGAATTTGAAAGGATTTGAAATGAAAGTCAGGATCATTACGCTCGGCTGCAAGGTCAATCAGTACGAATCGCAGGCGATGCTGTCGGATCTGCTGAGAAACGGATACGAAGCGGCCGGAGACAGGGAAGAAGCCGACGTCGTCGTGATCAATTCCTGCACGGTCACGGCTTCGAGCGATCAGAAGGTGCGCCAAACGGTCCGCCGCGCGCGAAACGACCATCCGCAGGCGGTGATCGTCCTGACCGGATGCATGCCGCAGGCGTTCCCGGAAAAATCCGCAAAGCTGCCCGAGGCGGATATCGTGATCGGCAACCGCGAGCGCGGCGCGCTGCGTAAGTATCTCGACCGCTATTTCGAGGAGAAAGAGCGGATCGTTGAGATCCTTCCCCACGCGGCGGGAGAACCCTTTGAGCCGATGTGCGTTTCGGAATATCATGAACGCACGCGCGCTTTTCTCAAAATCGAAGACGGCTGCAACCGTTTCTGTTCCTACTGCATCATCCCCTACGCGCGCGGCAGAGTCCGCTCGAAAAAGCCGGAGGATCTGCGTACCGAGCTCGAGTCGCTTGCAAAGAACGGATATCGCGAAGTCGTCCTTACCGGCATCAACCTTTCCTGCTGGGGCGCGGAATTCGGGCTGGAGCTGTGCGACGCGGTGGAGACCGCCTGCACGGCGGCGGGGATCGAACGCGTGCGGCTCGGCTCCCTCGAGCCGGAGCGTCTCTCGCGCGAGGTGATCGCGCGGCTTTCAAAGCAGGAAAAACTCTGCCCGCAGTTCCATCTTTCGCTGCAGAGCGGCTGCGATCGGACGCTTCGGCGGATGAACCGCCATTATACCTGCGAAGAATTCTCAGCGATTGCGGAGGATCTGCGTGCGGCCTTCCCGAACGCCGCGCTGACTACCGACGTGATGGTCGGCTTTTCCGGAGAAACGCAGGAGGAGTTCGAAGAATCCCTGCGCTTCGTTCAGAAGATCGGGTTTGCGAAGGTCCACGTCTTTCCGTATTCGCGCCGTCCGGGAACGAAGGCGTACGATTTTCCCGAAATCGTCACGAATCAGGAAAAAGAGCGCCGCAGCCGCGCGATGATCGCGGCGGCAAACGATTTGCGAAACACATTCCTGAACGCGCAGTGCGGCAAAACGGAGCCGGTGCTCTTTGAGCAGCGCGATGAAGCGGGATTGTTCGAAGGCTATACGAAAAACTATACGCCCGTCAAGGTACGCTGCGATCGCGATCTCCACGGAAAAATCCTTCCGGTCCGGC
>CACZON010000026.1 GCA_902782805.1 Oscillospiraceae bacterium | reverse complement strand
GACGCTGCGCTCGCCTACAAGCGTCACTTCCCCGCCATCAACTGGCTGACCTCCTACTCGCTCTATACCGATCAGCTCGAAAAATGGTTCGCCGAAAACGTTTCGCCCGAATTCACCGGGCTGCGCGGCAGAATGCTCGCGCTGCTGCAGGATGAAGCCGAGCTCGAAGAAATCGTCAACCTCGTCGGTATGGACGCGCTCTCGGCGCCGGACCGCTTAAAGCTCGAAACCGCCCGTTCCATCCGCGAGGACTACCTCCATCAGGACGCGTTCGATGAGATCGATACCTACACCTCTCTCAACAAGCAGCTCCTGATGATGCGTGCGATTCTCCTTTGCTACGACCGCTCGGTCGAAGCGCTCGAGCAGGGCGCCAGCGTCGATCTTCTGATTGCGATGCCCGTCCGCGAGCAGATCGGCCGCTTCAAGTATGCGCCGGACGGCAGGATCGGGGAGGAGTTCGAATCGATCCGGACGCTCCTCGAAAAAGATATCCGCGAAGTGCTCGAAAGGAGTGAGGACTGATGCCGAAAGAGTATCGTACGATTCGTGAAGTCGCCGGCCCTCTGATGATGGTCAGCGACGTACAGGGCGTTACCTACAACGAGCTCGGCGAGATCGAGCTCCCCAACGGCGAGATCCGCCGCTGCCAGGTCCTCGAGGTCGAGGGCAGCAACGCGCTCGTTCAGCTGTTCGATTCCGCTGCGGGCATCAACCTTGAAAATTCAAAGGTCCGTTTCCTCGGAAAATCGATGGAGCTTCCCGTTTCCGCCGATATGCTTTCCCGTGTTTTCGACGGCCTCGGCAACCCGATGGACGGCGGTCCCGCGATTATCCCGGAAAAGCGCCTCGATATCAACGGCACGCCGATGAATCCGGCAGCCCGCGATTATCCCCAGGAATTTATCCAGACCGGCGTTTCCGCGATCGACGGCCTCAATACCCTTGTCCGCGGCCAGAAGCTGCCGATTTTCTCGGCTTCCGGTCTTCCGCACGCCCAGCTTGCCGCGCAGATCGCGCGCCAGGCAACCGTTCGCGGCAAAGACGAGCAGTTCGCCGTTGTGTTCGCCGCGATCGGCATCACCTACGAGGAATCCGATTATTTCGTTCAGTCCTTCCGCGAGACCGGCGCGATCGACCGTACGGTCATGTTCGTCAACCTCGCGAACGACCCGGCGATCGAGCGTATCGCCACCCCGCGTATGGCGCTGACCGCCGCCGAATACCTCGCCTTCGATCTCGGGATGCACGTCCTTGTCATCATGACGGATATCACGAACTACGCCGACGCGCTGCGTGAGGTTTCCGCCGCGAGAAAGGAAGTCCCCGGAAGGCGCGGATATCCCGGCTATATGTATACGAACCTCGCTACGCTCTACGAGCGCGCGGGACGCCAGAAGGGCAAGCCCGGCTCGATCACGCTGATCCCGATCCTGACGATGCCCGAAGACGATAAAACCCACCCGATCCCCGACCTCACCGGTTATATCACCGAGGGTCAGATCATCCTCTCCCGTGAGCTCCACCGCAGGGGAATCACCCCGCCGGTCGACGTTCTGCCTTCGCTTTCGCGTCTGAAGGATAAGGGCATCGGCCCCGGCAGAACCCGCGAGGACCACGCCGCGACGATGAACCAGCTCTTCTCGGCTTACGCCCGCGGCAAGGACGCGAGAGAACTGATGATCGTTCTCGGCGAAGCGGCGCTGACCGAAATGGATAAGAAATACGCGCTCTTTGCCGAAGAATTCGAGAAGCAGTACGTATCTCAGGGATATTATGTAAACCGCTCGATCGAGGAAACGCTCGATATCGGCTGGAAACTGCTGCGGATCCTTCCGCGAAGCGAGCTGCGCCGCATCAAGGACGAAATGCTCGATCAGTACTACGAAGAATAAAGGTCATAAGGAGCTTGAAACATGGCTGTTATGAACGTAAGCCCGACCCGGATGCAGATGACGGCGCTCAAAAAGCAGCTGACGACCGCGATCCGCGGCCATAAGATGCTCAAGGACAAGCGCGACGAGCTGATGCGTCAGTTTATCGAGCTTGTGGGGATGAACCGCCGCCTGCGCGTCAGCGTTGAAAAACGGCTCGCGGAATCCTCCGCCTTCTTTATCAGCGCCAGCGCCGCGATGAACAAAAAAGCGCTCGCTTCCTCGCTGATGAGCCAGAAATCGAAGACCGGCGTTGAAACCGGCCTGAAAAACGTGATGAGCGTTGAGGTGCCGCAGTTCGAGGTCTGCCGCGAAAGCGAGAATCAGGGCGATATCTATCCCTATGGCTTCGCTTTTACCTCCTTTGAGCTCGATAACGCGGTCGAATCGCTCAACGCGCTTCTGCCGGATCTGATCCGCTTGGCCGAGATCGAAAAAAGCTGCGAGCTGATGGCCGCCGAAATCGAGCGGACCCGCCGCCGCGTCAATTCGCTCGAGCACGTGATGATCCCCAGATACGAGGAGACGATCAAGTATATCGCGATGAAGCTCGAGGAGAACGACCGCTCGAGCCGCACCCGCCTGATGAAGGTAAAGGACATGCTGCTCGACAAAGCCCACAATTATTCCGGCAAGTACACGCAAAAGGACGTTTAAAGAGGAAAGCAGTAAGCGCAGACCGTCCGTTTCCTTTTGGGGAGTGAAAAAACCGAAACAAAAAACAGCCCGGTTTTCCCGGGCTGCTTTTTTTATGCCGAATTTTCGTTTTCAGTACCAGTCGACCTGCTCGAGAACGGTGCCTTCCGTCAGTTCACGGACCAGCGTGCGGATTTCGGCGGGGGAGCTCGCCGGCGCGATGAAATACTGCGGCGAAAACCGAGAACCAGGGTTTTCGCCCGAGCGCTCGAGTGGTTCCCCGTAAAAAAGAAAGAGGATTTTCTCGAAATTCCGGTTGAATACCTCGCCGATCGCCTCGGTGTCGGTCATCGGGCGGCCTTCCCGGTGTTCGTATACGACCGCGGTTTGCTGCGGCGTTTCCGGGTGCAGCGCGATCGCTGCGGAATATTCGGCCGCCTTGCCGGTTTCATCCGTAAAGACGAACGTTCCGAGAAATTCTTCCGCCCGAAAGCGGCGATACACCGCCTTGCCGGAAATTTCGAGCGTTCCGGGCGTCTCGGCGCCGCTTGCGCGGTCGATGAAAAATCCCTCGAGCGTTACGTTTACCGGCCGGGGAAAGGCCGAGAAATAAACGAAACAGAAGAGAACGGCGATCAGCAAGCCGACCGCTGCGATCCCGAAGCTGCTTCTGCGTTTCATTTTTCCGCCCCTTTCCGTGTTTTCGTTATCCTGATTATACTTCATCGGATCAAACGAAGTCAAGAATTTGTCCCGCACGGGCAAAAACGCGGCGCGATTTTTTTGACCGTGCCGCGTTGTTTTTGATTCAGTTTTCTGCCTGTTTGCGGCTTTCCTGCTGCAAACAGGTTCTGATCGCATTTCTCAGAACGAGCGG
>CACZON010000025.1 GCA_902782805.1 Oscillospiraceae bacterium | reverse complement strand
GGCGGCGGATCCGCAGTATACCTGCTGTGCGGACGAAACGTTTGAGGACAGGACCGTTCTGAGGTGGCAGGAGCACGAGTTTTCTCTTTTTGAGATCCCCGGCCATTCGGCGGGGAGCATCGGCATCCTGCTCGACGGGAAAGACTTTTTCTCCGGCGACAGCCTGATGGAAGACTCCGAAATCGAGCTGCGCATGCCGGGCGGGAGCCGGAAAAAATGGAATGAAATCGGCAGTAAACGGGTGGAGGAAATTCCCGAGGGGACAAGGATCCTGCCCGGACATTTTGACTGCTTCGTATTGAAAAGAACCGTATAGATCACAACGGAGGAAAGACGGAATATGTCGTTTTTTAAGAACAAAGGGATCCGGATTGCCGGAATCACCTGCGCCGTTCCCCAAAATCCGGTGACGGTCGAAAGCTTTTCCGCCGTCTTCGGAGACGAGATCCCCGCAAAGTTTTCCGCGGGAACCGGGATCCGGGCGATGTATAAGGCGCTGCCGCAGCAGACGGCAAGCGACCTTGCGACCGCCGCGGCACAGGAGCTCTTCCGGAAAACGGGAATCGACCGCAGCGAGATCGGCCTGATGCTTCTCGTAACGCAGTCTCCGGACTATCGCCGGCCTTCGAGCGCCAGCGTCGTCCAGAAGAGGCTGGAGCTGCCGATCGACTGCTCCTGCATGGAGATCAATCTCGGCTGTTCCGGATTTGTTTACGGCCTTCAGACGGCGATGAGCCTGATGAGCGGATCGGAGATGAAATACGGCCTGCTGCTGATGGGCGAGACGGCCTCGAAGCTCGTGGATCCCCGCGATAAATCCATCGTTATGATGTACGGAGACGCCGGCGCGGCGATCCTTCTGGAAAAATCGCCGGACGCGCCGGAGGTAACGACGCTGCTGAGAAGCGACGGCTCCCGGTATAAGGCGATCATCCTTCCGGCAGGCGGATTCCGGGATATGAACCCGGGGCGCGAACGCTTCCTCTGCAGCGACGGAATCGAGCGTTCGCTCTACGATATTTACATGGACGGAACCTCCGTTTTCTCGTTCTCGATCACGGACGTTCCCAAAGCGCTGAACGATTATCTGGAATATACCGGAACGTCGGCGGCGGATTACGATTCGTTCATCTTCCATCAGGCGAACGAATTCATCATCAAGCAGATTATCCGGAAACTGAAGCTGAAAAAGGAATCCGTGCCGATCTCGCTCGATCGCTACGGGAATACGGGCGGGATTTCCGTTCCGCTGACGCTTTGCGACGCGTACGGCAAAAGCGCGGGCGGATCGAGAAAGGTCCTGATGGCGGGATTCGGCATCGGGCTTTCCTGGGGCGTGACCAGCCTTCCCGTCGATTTCGGCGAGGTTTATCCGATCATAGAAACGCAGGACTACTATCAAGAGGGAAAAATCACCCCGGACATGCTTTAGGAGGAAAAAATATGGTAAATCCAATGGACCTTACGGGAAAAAGAATTCTCGTCACCGGCGCGGCCGGCGGAATGGGCCGGGTAACTTCCCTGCAGCTGAGCAGGCTCGGCGCGAAAGTGGTGCTCTGCGATATGGAGGAGGAATCCCTCCGGCAGGTCTACGAAACGCTGGAAGGCGACGGCCACGCGATGTACTGCTTCAACCTCAACGAGATCGACTCCATTGAAGGTCTTATAAAGCGGATGGTCGCCGAATGCGGCAGCTTCAACGGTTTCGCGCACTGCGCGGGGATCGCGCCGATGCGCCCGCTGAAAATGACCAAAAAAGAAGACATCATCCACGTGATGAACGCGAATCTCTTCTCGTTTATCGAGATCGTGCGCTGCATTACGAAAAAGGGCTCTTTCGAGGACGAGGGGAGCATCGTTGCGATCTCCTCGACCGCCAGCATCCAGGGGAAACAGTCGAAGGTCGCGTACAGCGCCTCGAAAGCCGCGCTGGACGGCGCGATCCGCTGCCTGGTATGCGATCTGAAAAAGAAAAAGATCCGCGTCAATTCGATTATGCCCTGCTGGGTCAATACGCGGATGTATCAGGGATATATCGACCGCTATCCCGATACGTTCGAGGTGAAGGAAATCAAGGAAAAGCAGTATATGGGCGTTACGGAGCCGATCGAGGTTGCCAATACGATCGCGTTCCTGCTCAGCGACGCCGCGAAAACCATCACGGGTACGTCGATCCTGATCGACGGCGGTATGATGCAGGGGTAAGGAGGATATTTATGAAAGACTTTTTACAGCTCAACGGAAAGCATATTCTCGTAACCGGCTCCGGCTCCGGGATCGGACGGCAGACGGCGATCACGCTGAGTGAATACGGCGCGAAGCTCAGTCTGATCGATCTCTTCGAAGAGAAGCTCGGGGAAACGCTCGGGATGCTCTCGGGATCGGGCCACCGTGCGTACGCGATCAATCTCGC
>CACZON010000024.1 GCA_902782805.1 Oscillospiraceae bacterium | reverse complement strand
TCACCAGCGGGTGGTTTCGTTGGGACGCTGACGGGGACGGCCGGGGATGATGCCGTTCTTCGCGTCCTCGAGCTCCTGCGTGAAATCGAGATGGCGGTATTCAGCGGCTTCGGGCGCCACTTTGAACCATTCGCCGAAATCTTCCCACATGATCGGCTCCCAGGCGGTGTCGATCTGGGCGGCGGTGTATTTGCCCTCATGCAGACGCATAAATCCGAAAATATCGCGGACGTGGGTCTTTTCGGCGTCGATTACGCAGGTTTCGGCCAGATGCGCCGGAACGAAGATCACGCCGCTTTCGGTACCGAGAACGACGTCTCCGGGCATGCAGACGGCGTTGTCGATCATGATCGGAACGTTGATGCCGACGAGCATCGCTTCGCGGAACGGGGTGGGATCGTAGCCCTTGAAATAGAACTGCGAGCCTTCGATGCCGACGATCTGATCGAGATCGCGCACGCCGCCGGAGGTCAGGCCGCCGACGCCGGTTTTCGTATAGATGAGCGTTGTGAGGTTGCCGCCCCAGGCGCAGCCGTTGCGGACTTTTCCGAACATGTCGATGACCATGAAATCTCCGGGAACGAGATCTTCAAGAGGCCACTGATTGAAGAAGCCTTTTCTGCCTTCTTCTTCATGACCGTACTGGAGCAGATAATCGGCGACGTCCGGGCGGGTCGGCAGATAATGTGCAGTCACGGCGCGGCCGACAACGGTCGGGACGTTCTTATTGGACCGCTGAAGGCTTGTAACGTGCTGATAGTTATAGCCGAGGCGAACCAGCGGCGCCCACATCTCTTCGATGGTCGTTTTTTTGATGCGTTCGAGGATCTCGTCCGGAACCTTCGGGCGCCCGTCTTCAAAGCGCTCGCCCTTCCAGAGCGGCGTCAGCTGGATAATGTCTTCCTTGCAGTTGAATTTCATGGGGGAAACCTCCTCTTTTTCGCTGCAGCGCAGTAGTTTCTGTCTGTATTTTATTCCGATCAAGCAAAAAAGTCAAGCCGATCGGCGCCGGAAACGGAAAAAACGTTATGCAACATCCACAAAAAATCCCTTTGCATCAAAAAGTCGGTAGAAAGAAATTCACGAAAACTATTGACTATTTGCGAATCGAGCATTAAACTGATAGTAGGTCGTTCTGCGCTATACGCAGCGGCGCCGAAACTATCAAACGAGGTGAAAAGAATGGGTAAAGAAACCTTTGAAGAGCTGCTCGCTCACGTAAGAACGTCTTCCAATCCGTCGGATCTGAAGATTACGGATATCAAAATCTGCGACGTCGGCCGTCCTTACGGCACGGCAGTTTTCAAGATTTTAACGAACCAGGGCCTGGAGGGCTACGGTCAGGTCCGCGAGGGCTGCAGCCGCATCTGGGCGGTTATGCTCAAGCGCCTTCTGATCGGCGAAAACCCCTGCAATATCGATAAGCTGTTCCGCCGGATCAAGCAGTTCGGCTGGCATTCTCATCAGGGCGGCGGCGTCTCCGGAATCGAGGTCGCGCTCTGGGATCTCGCCGGCAAAGCCTACGGCATCCCGGTTTGGCAGATGCTCGGCGGCAAATTCCGCGATCAGATCCGCATCTACGCCGATACGGATATCCACGGAAAACACGACGGCACGACGATGGGCAACGTCCTCAAGGAGCGCATCGAAACCGGCGGCTACAATATCGTAAAGATGGACCTTTCGGCCGACGAGCTCTGCTTCGAGGTTCCGGGCGCGGTCACCGTGCCGACCGATTACCTGAAAAAAGCGGAAGAAGACGCGAGAAACCGCTTTACCCGCATGCGCGCGCTGAACTCCGGCGAGGAACTCTCAAAGGAAGAACGCGCCGAGCTGATCAAGATGCGCAACGATATCATCTTCCGTGAGTGCGTACCGGGCAACCAGCGCGGCATCGATCTGACCGATCTCGGCCTCGATCTGATGGAAGAATACGTCAAGCAGGTCCGCGAGGTCGTCGGCATGCAGGTCCCGATTGCCACGGATCACTACGGTCCGCTTTCCGTCGGCTCCTGCATCCGCTTAGCGCACCGCCTTGAAAAATACAATCTCGCCTGGCTCGAGGACATGGTCCCGTGGATGCAGGCGGAAGATATGGCGGAGATCCAGCGCAACACGACCGCGCCGCTGTGCACCGGCGAGGATATCTATCTCAAGGAGAATTTCAAGCCGCTCTTTGAGAACCGCGCGGTCCGCTATATCCATCCGGACGTCATCAGCGTCGGCGGCATCCTCGAATGCAAGAAGGTCGGCGATATGGCGCAGGATTACGGCATCAACATGGTTATCCATATGAACGAAACCCCGATCGCCGGCATGGCCGCCGTTCAGGTTGCCGCGGCGACGGAGAACTTCTTCGCCCAGGAATTCCATCATCACGATTATAAGGATTGGTCCGATATGGTCGTCACGCGCGATCATCCGATCGTTCACGACGGCATCATCAACGTTCCGGACGAACCCGGTCTCGGCATCCTCGCGCTCAACGAGGACTGGCTTGCCGAACACCTCGCGCCGTCGGCACACGGGAAAATCTGGCAGGATACCGACGAATGGGACTTCTGGCAGAGCCGCGACCGTATCTGGCTTTAAGATCGGAGCGTCACAGGAAAGACGGGAGGAATCCTTATGAAACCGATTACGAAAGAAAAGATCGGCTGGGGCTTTATCGGCACCGGCGTGATCGCGAAACAGTTTGCTGCCTGCCTGCAGCTTCTGGAGGACGAATGCTATATCGCCGCGGTCGGCTCGCGCTCGATGGAAACGGCGAAGAAATTCACGGACGTCTTCGGCGGCAAGCCTTACGGCAGCTATGAAGAGATGCTTCAGGATCCGGACGTCGACGTCGTTTACGTCGCCACGCCCCACATGGTCCACGAGGAAAACGTCGTAATGGCGGCGAAATACGGCAAGAATATCCTCTGCGAAAAGCCGTTCGCCGTCAACAAAAAGCAGGCGCAGCATATGTTCGACGCGGCGAAGGAAGCCGGCGTCTTCTGCATGGAAGGCCTCTGGTCGCGCTTCTTCCCGGCCTGGCGCGAAGCAAGAAGAATTCTTGATACCGGAGAGCTCGGGCAGCTCGTTTCGATCGACGCCGCAACCTGCTGGGGCGCGCGCAGAAGCTTTGAACCCGGCAATTTCCCGCGCGGAGACCGCCGGGTCGAACCGGACCTCGCGGGCGGCGCGCTGCTCGACGCGGGCATCTACGTTCTGGCGGCAACTTCGGTTGCGGTCAATCATTTAACGAAACTGCCGAACAAGATCTTCAGTACGATGCGCTTTGAGCCGACGGGCGTCGATTCCGATACCGATATGCTCCTCGAGCTCGACGACGGCGTGACGGCGCACCTTTGCTGCAGCCTGCACCGTCGCAACCACGAGGTTACGATCTACTGCGAAAACGGCAGCATTCATATGGAAAATCATCGCTGCCCCACAACGATCACAGTTACGCGCCGCAAGCCGATCCCCGGCATGCCGCATTACCGCGACGGCAGCGAAACGGTCACGACGACGATCCCCTACGCGAAGGTTGGCTTCCAGTTTGAGGCGCAGGTGGTTCACGACTGTCTGCGCAAAGGCCTGACGACCTGCCCGGACGTACCGCCGCAGGAGACGCTCACGCTGATCGAAATCGCGGACATCGTACGCCGCGAACACAATTTCAAATATCCTTTCGAGGATTAAGATTCAATCAAAAAGGGACCTCAAAGAACGATGGGCTTTGAGGTCCTGTTTCCGAAAAAATATACGACGAAACACGGGAGGCAGAATATGAGAAACGGAAAAGTTGCGCTCGTTACCGGTTCCTCAACGGGGATCGGCGCGGCGGTTGTGAAGGCGCTCGCGAAAGAGGGCTACGACGTTGCCGTCCACTACAACCGCTCGCCGGAGCGCGCGCAGGAAGTGCTGGAAGAAGTAAGATCCTACGGCGTCAACGCCGTGCTCCTTCAGGGCGATACCTCCGATCCTGAGGTGCCGGCGCGGCTCGTTCGCGAGACGGTCGAAAAACTCGGCCGGCTCGACGTCGACGTCAACAACGCCGGGATCACCCGCATGTCCCGCACCCGCGAGATCCAGGTGGAAGTGATGGATCAGCTCTACGCGCTCAATTTCCGCGGGATGATCCTCGGCGCGCAGGAAGCGGCGAAGTATATGGTCGAAAACGAAGTTAAGGGCTCGATCATTTTCAATACGTCGATCCGCGCGTTCAATCCGCATTCCTCCGATGCGATCTACGGCGGGCTCAAGGCGGGTCTCAACCGCGTGATCGAATCGTTCGCGATCGATCTCGGACGCTACGGGATCCGCGTCAACGGCTTTTCGCCGGGCATCATCAACGTTCGCTCTCCGAAGCCGGAGGATGAAGCGCTCAATCCGTTCTACGGAAATTCCGCGCGCTTCGTTCCGCTTCGGCGCAACGGCTACGCGGAGGACCTCGGCGGAACGGTCGTTTTCCTTGCGTCGGACGCGGCCTCCTATATCACCGGGCAGGTGATCCGCGTTGACGGCGGCCTTTCGGTCGTCGGCGGCTCGGAGAATATCGGCGATCTGTTCGATATTTACGACGTCCGCGAGCTTGCAAAGGAGTACGATCCGCAGCAGTACCGGCAGAAGCACCGCGAATTCGAAGAATACCTGCGGGAAAAATACGGGAACTATCAGCACTGAGAAAAAGGAGAACCCTGATGAAACGGATCGATCTGAGTTTTGCACACACCCCGTCCCGCGGGAACCCGAGGATCGAAGGAAGCCTGAACCGCAAGGCGCTCCTGCGTATGCTCGAGCGGGCAAAGGAGCTTTCGGTGGATCTCCACGCCTTCGAAGTCTGGAAGGACAACGAGCTGAGGGTAAGGTTCTCGCTGCCGCCTTACGACTGCAGGGACAAGCGGCTTTACTATTCGCTTTCAAAGAGCTTCGTTTCAACGGCGATCGGTCTTGCCTGCGACGAAGGGCTGCTGACCACCGACACGCTTGTAACCGAGCTTTTCCCGGACCGGCTGCCCGAAACAATCAGCGAAAACCTGAAAAAGCTGCGCGTGTCCCACATCCTCTCGATGAATTCCGGTGTTGAAAAGGAGACGACGCGCGACTGCTTCAACGCGCCGGACGTTGCGGCGGCGTTCTTATCCGCCGATTTTAAGTACGAACCGGGAACGCATTACCTCTACGATACGGGCGCTACGGCGATGCTCGCGGCGATCGTCCGAAAAGTGACGGGCGAAAGCGCGCTCGATTATCTCGACCGCAAGCTGTTCCGGGAAATGGATATTACCGACGTCTACTGGGACCGGACGGCCGACGGCACGATCCAGGGCGGAACGGGCCTGCACGCCTCCTGCGACGACGCGGCGAAGCTCGGCCTGCTCTATCTGAACCGCGGCCT
>CACZON010000023.1 GCA_902782805.1 Oscillospiraceae bacterium | reverse complement strand
TATCTCGGCAGAAAAGCCGATGAGATCGAAGGCGTTCTTACAAAAGATCCGGATACCGAATATCCTGTGCTCGATGATATGATCCGTTATCTCGTTGAAAAATACGGTATCTCGCGCTTTTACTTCTCAATCGATAAGTTGACCGGGATCATTCTTGAACTCGAATGCTGGGACGAAGACGGAAACCTCATCCGCGAAACGAAGGTCACTGCGCTTTCGCTCGACAAGCCGGAATATACCGATGCGAGAATTGAAAAAGGTCTTGCAGAAGGAAAAAAGCTCCAATCTTCCTGCGAACTGAAAACCAATAACGCGGAGGTAAAGGAAGCCTATCTCACCACCTACTATCCGAACCCAATCTGCGTCAAAAAAGGAGAATCTCGCCAATACCTCGAATTCATCCGATAAGCTCCAAATCAACGTTAAAAAGCCCGAAGCGGATTCTTCCGCTTCGGGCTTTTACATTGAAAATCTTTATTTGAAGAACAGCGGCAGGGGCTCGAGATAAATGATATCCTTGCGGTCCTTCGCGTCGCCTTCGGCGAGGACGCAGGCCTTGCCGACAACCTTGCAATCGATCTGATCGATCAGCTCTTCGAGCGCCGCGAGCGATTCGCCCGTGCTGATCACGTCGTCGACGATCAGGATGCGCTTTCCGGAGAGGACTTCGCAGTCTTCTTTCGAGAGGTAGAGCTTCTGTACGTGGTCGGTGGTGATGGATTTCACCTCAACGCAGATCGGATCGGTCATATAAGCCTTGATTCCCTTGCGCGCGACAACGTATTTGCGGCAGCCGATCCGCGCCATTTCCTGCGCGAGCGGGATGCCCTTCGTCTCCGCGGTTACGATGACGTCGTGCTCCGGACATTTTTCGAGGAGCGCTTTCGCCGTGCATTCGATGATTTCGATATCGCCGAACATCACGAAGCCCGCGATATCAAGATGATCGTCGATCGGACAGATCGGGAGATCCCGCCTGCAGCCTGCGATCGTAATTGGATAAACAGCCATGTTGAAAACCCTCTTTCGTTCATTGATTGGATCAGCCCGGAGGCCATTTCATACTTCTTCCGCCGAGCAGATGGAAGTGCAGATGCAATACGCTCTGACCGCCGTCTTCCCCGCAGTTTGAAACGATTCGGAAGCCTTTTTCGAGGCCGAGCTCCCCGGCGAGCCTTTTCGCAACGAGGAACACGTGGGATACGACGTCCGCGTTTTCCTCATCGAGCTCCATGATCGAGGAGATATGTTTTTTCGGGATGATGAGAACGTGAACCGGCGCCTGGGGATCGAGATCACAGAACGCGCAGACCCGATCGTCTTCATAGACTTTCTTCGAGGGGATCTCGCCGCTTGCGATCTTGCAGAAAATACAATCCAAAGCCGTAGCCTCCTTTCGGATTCTTTGATCGGTTTATTTACAAGCTCTCGCGGATCGCCGCAACCGCCGCATCCAGTGCGGCCTGCGCCATCTCCGGAGCTTTTCCGCCTGCCATTGCGAAATCGGGGCGTCCGCCGCCGGCTCCGCCGGCTGCCTGGGCAGCCGCTTTCACGATCTTTCCGGCGTTGAGGCCGAGCGCGACCGCTTCTTTTCCGACCGTTGCCGCAAAGGTAATCTTTCCGCCCGCGACCGCCGCCAGAATCGCCGCAGCCTTCGGATTCTTCTCGCGGATCTGATCGCACATCGTCCGGAGCGAATCCGCCGAGCCGGAAATCTTCTCCGCAATCACGGTGACGCCGCCGATCTCCTGCGCGTTTCCGAAAAGATTCGCCGACTGCATCGCAGCGAGCTTATCGGAAAGCGTTTCGATCTGTTTATCCTTCTCTTTGAGCTCCTGCGCCGCCTGCTGGGCTTTTGCGGGAAGCTCGGAAGCATTGTTGACCTTAAAGGCTGCCGAGGCTTCGTCGATCAGGCGCTGCTTCTCGGCAATCAGCGTAAGGACGCCCTCACCGGTCACCGCTTCGATTCTGCGCACGCCGGCTGCAACGGAACCTTCGGAAACGATCTTGAAAAGGCCGAGCTTCGCGGTATTGCTCGCGTGGGTGCCGCCGCAGAGCTCGATCGAGAAATCGCCCGCGCGTACAACGCGGACCACCTCGCCGTACTTCTCGCCGAAGAGCGCCATCGCACCGAGCGCACGCGCCTGCGCGATCGGCATTTCATTGACCGTCACCTCGGTAAAGCGCATGATCTCTTCGTTGACAAGCGCTTCAACCTCGGCGATCTCTTCTTTGGAAAGCGCCGAGAAATGGGTGAAGTCGAAGCGCAGATGCTCCGCCGTCACGAGCTGACCGGCCTGTTCGACGTGGGTGCCGAGAACACGGCGCAGCGCCGCCTGGAGAAGGTGCGCCGCTGTATGGTTGCGGCGGATCGCTTCACGGCGGTGAACGTCGATTTTCGCGGTCACTTCGTCGCCGAGAACGAGCTCGCCGGAAAGGACTTCGCCGAGATGCATAAAGACGCCGCCGGTCGTTTTGGTCGTATCGAGTACCTTGAATACGCCGCCCGGAGCGGTGATCTCGCCGGTATCGCCGACCTGGCCGCCGCTTTCGGCGTAGAACGGCGTCTGATCGAGAACGAGGATGACCTTTTCCCCGACGCTCGCCGCGGGAGCGAATTCACCCGCGGAGACGATCGAGAGGATCTTCGCCTTCGATTCGTTTTCGCCGTAGCCGGTAAACTTCGTCGCTTCAATATTTTCAAAGGAGATCCCGTCGCTGCGCCAGCTTTCGGCGTCGGCCGCCTTGCGCGAAGCGCGGGCTTTCTTCTTCTGTTCGCTCATGCAGGCGTTGAAGGTCTCCTCGTCGAGCGTCATGCCCTTTTCGGCGAGGATGTCCTTTGTCAGGTCGAGCGGGAACCCGTAGGTATCATAAAGCTTGAAGGCGTCTTCGCCCGAAAGGACGCCGCCGTTTTTCGTCAGCTCGCTGAGGATTCCGAGTCCCTGGTCGATCGTCTTCGAAAAAGCCGCTTCCTCAAAAGAGATGACCTTGCGGATCAGCTCCTGCTTTTCGGAAAGCTCGGGGTATCCGGCCTTGTTCTCGCGGATGACGACGTCGCAGAGCTCGGAAAGGAACGGACGGTTGATGCCGAGAAGTCTTCCGTGGCGCGCTGCGCGGCGGATCAGGCGGCGCAGAACGTAGCCGCGGCCTTCGTTGGAGGGGATGATACCGTCGCTGATCATAAAGGTGGAAGCGCGGGCGTGGTCCGTGATCGCGCGGATCGAGATATCATTTTTCTCGTTTGCACCGTATTTGACGCCGGAAATCGCGCAGACGGTATCGAGAATATTGCGAATCGTATCAACCTCAAACATATTGTCGACGCCCTGAATCACGCAAGCGAGACGCTCGAGGCCCATGCCGGTATCGATATTCTTGTGTTCGAGCTCGGTGTAGGTGCCGTCGCCCATATTGTTGAACTGCGAGAAGACGTTGTTCCAGATCTCCATGTAGCGGTCGCAGTCGCAGCCGGGTTTGCAGTCCGGTTTGCCGCAGCCGTACTTTTCGCCGCGGTCGAAATAGATTTCGCTGCAGGGGCCGCAGGGGCCGGTTCCGTGCTCCCAGAAGTTATCCTCCTTGCCGAGGCGGACGATCCTCTCCTCGGGAACGCCGATTTTATCGCGCCAGATCGCGTAGGCTTCGTCGTCTTCCTCGTAGACGGAGGGCCAGAGCAGGTCCTTCGGGATCTCCATCGTCTCGGTCAAAAACTCCCAGGCCCATGGGATCGCTTCTTCCTTAAAATAATCGCCGAACGAGAAATTTCCGAGCATCTCGAAGAACGTACCGTGGCGTGCGGTGATGCCGACGCGGTCGATATCCGGGGTGCGGATACACTTCTGGCAGGTTGTAACGCGGTTGCGCGGCGGGGTAATCTCGCCGGTAAAATACTTTTTCATCGGCGCCATTCCCGAATTGATCAGCAAAAGGCTGTTGTCGTTATTCGGAATCAGCGAAAAACTTCCGAGCCGCAGATGTCCCTTCTCCTCGAAAAACGAGAGGAACTTCTCGCGGATCTCGTTGAGTCCTGTCCATTGCATGGGAATCCAATCTCCTTTATTCTTTGTACTTCCAAAAAAATAGGATTCTTCCGCCGTATGGGACGAAAGAATCCGTGGTACCACCCAAATTGCACCTTTCATAAAGAAAGATGCCGCTTTTTTTCTTTAACGCAGAAATACGGCGCGGCTTCTTAGGCCTTGCGGCTCGCGGTTTCTCTCCGCCGGAAAACAGCCCGCAGCTTCTGCGCCAACAGCCGCCTTTCAGCTCATGTTCATGAAGCGGCCTCTCTGGGAAAGCGCACGGGGAAACTGCGATTTTCCGCCTTTGCTCTATCAAAAATATTATAAAATCGTCAGCGGTATTTGTCAATGATTTTTTCCGCGCATCGAAGGCCGTCCACCGCGGCGGAGGTGATTCCGCCGGCGTAGCCCGCGCCTTCCGCGCAGGGATAAAGCCCGCGCGCCGAAACCGACTCGCAATCCTCACCGCGCAGGATGCGCACCGGTGAAGAGCTGCGCGTCTCCGGACCGGTCAGAACGGCATCCGGAAAAGCAAAGCCGGGCAGCTTGCGATCCATGCGAAGGATCCCTTCGCGCATGGAATCTGCAACGAACGCAGGCAGGATCCGGTCGAGCGAAGCCGGCAGAACGCCGGGCCGATAGCTCGGTTTCACCGAAGGAAAAGCGGTTGACGCCCGTTTTTTGAGGAAATCCTCTACCCGCTGGGCCGGTGCGAGATAGCTTTCGGAGAGCTGATACGCCGCCTGTTCGATGTTTCTTTGAAAAACGACGCC
>CACZON010000022.1 GCA_902782805.1 Oscillospiraceae bacterium | reverse complement strand
GCGGCTACCGCTGGGGAACGATCTATCATTTCCTCGGCGTGCGGTACGGTACCGCGGCGCGGTTTATGCCGCCGAAGCCGGTGGAACCGTTCGAGGGGATCCTGGATTGCTTCGTCACCGGCGACGCCTGTCCGCTCGCGAGCCGCGGCAAAAGCCACAGCATGGCGGGCTACGAGGCAATGCTCATGCAGGGCCGGCAGCATTATCGAAGCGAGGACTGCCTCAATCTGAACCTCTGGACGCCGACGCTCCGTCGCGGCGCAAAAAAGCCGGTCATCGTCTGGATCTCGGGCGGAGGGTTTCATTCCGGCGCCGTCAACGAGACAGCAGCAACGGACGGCGCGAGCCTTTCAGAATATGCCGACGCGGTCGTCGTTTCAATCAATCACCGCCTGGCGATCCTCGGCTTTTTCGATCTTTCTCCCTTCGATCCCGTTCGCTACCGGAACTCAGGGAACAGGGGGCTCGAAGATCTCGTCCTCGCGCTTACCTGGATCCGCGAGAATATCGAATCCTTCGGCGGCGACCCGGATAACGTAACGCTGATCGGTCATTCCGGCGGCGCCTGCAAGCTCTGGGCGCTGATGCAGACCCCGGCGGCGGACGGACTGTTCCACAAATGCGTAATGGAAAGCGGCTGCGCGGGGAATATGACCTTCCCGAAAAAGGAACACAACGGCTATGAGATCGTCCACAGAACGCTCGAGGCGCTCGGCCTTGAGGATCAAGACGCCGCGGCGCTTGAGACGATGGACTACGAAACGCTGCTCGACGGCTATCTCGCCGCCTATCGGGAGATGAGCGCCGCCTATATGGCGGACGGCGTCTACCGCTACGTCGGAAAAACGGTCCTTGCGAACGAATATTTTGCGGGAGATCCGTTCGTCTACGGGCTGCGGGAGGAGAGCCGGAAGATCCCCTGCATCATCGGTTCGGCGTTCGCCGAGCAGCAGAGCCTGCGCCTCAACGTCGCACCGAATAAATACGAAACGTCGCGCGAAATGCAGCTGCAAAAAATCCGCTCGATCTACGGAGAAAAAACACAGGAGATCGCAAATCTCTTCGAAAAGGCCTATCCGGAAAAAAGCCTGCTCGATCTGATCAACTACGAAACGGTTTTCCGCACGCAGATCCTCAGATGGTGCGAGAAAAAAGCCGAATACGGCGCGCCCTGCTGGCTCTACGTCTTTGCGCTTGAGAGTCCCTTCAACGGCGGCCTTCCGGCGCACCACGGCGCCGATATTCCCTTTGCGCTTCATAACGTGGCGCAGATGCCGGCGGCGCAGATCCCCGGGATTTCCGAGCGCGTCGAGGAGGAATTCTCCGGCGCGGTCGCGGCGTTTGCGAGATACGGCGATCCGAACCATCCGAATCTCCCGCGCTGGGATCCCTATACTACGGAAACTCCGGCAACGATGATTTTTGACCGAGAAACGAAGGAAAAAATCGATTTTGACCGGGAACTGGTACGCCTCAACAACGAATGCGTGCCCTGGCGCCGCTTCCCGATCTGACGAAAGGAGCGTTACCTTATGCAGAGAACGAAAATTGAAAGCATGCAGTACGGCCCCGGGATCGCCGAGGTGGATACCGCTGCGGGGCGCGTGCGCGGGATGATCCGCAACGGCGTTTATACCTATTACGGCATCAAATATGCCGATGCCAAACGCTTTGAGGAGCCGAAATCGCCCCAAAAATGGGACGGCGTCTTCGAGGCGCTTGTTCCCGGACCGATCTGCCCGAGTCCGGCGGATAACCTGATGGCCGGCCCGAGTATTCTCAGCATGCCGCTCTATTCACCTTCGCGCGAGGATTGCCAATATCTCCAGCTCTGGACGCCCTCGATCGATCCCGAAGCGAAAAAGCCGGTGATGTTCTGGCTCCACGGCGGCGGCAGCGCGTTCGGCTCCTGCATCGATTTCGACGGCGAAGAGATGGCCTCCTTCGGCGACGTAGTCGTCATTTCGTCCCATCATCGCCTCAACTGCCTCGCGCTGCTCGATCTGGAAAGCTACGGCGAGCAGTTCAAAAACTCCTGTAATCTCGAATTTCTCGATATCATCGCGGCGCTCCGCTGGGTGCGCGAAAACGTTCGCGCGTTCGGCGGCGATCCGGAGAACGTAACGATCTTCGGTCATTCCGGCGGCGGGGGAAAGGTCCTCAACCTGCTCCAGATGCCTTCGGCCGACGGGCTTTACCACAAAGCGATCATTATGGCGGGGATCCTGCCGGAAAAACACCTCTATCCACCGAAGGAATGCTCAACCAGGATCGCGAAGCGGACGCTCGAGCTGCTTTCGATCCCGGAAAGCGAAGCTGAAAAACTCCGCGAGATCCCGTATCCGCAGCTCTGCACTGCGGCGCTCGCCGCGATGCGCGAGGTGACGGTCGATATGGGCTACCGCGCAACCTGGAGCCAGCCGACGAGCGATTTCTTCCCGGGACATCCGTTCGACGTCGGTCTGCGAAACGAAGTGAAGGATATCCCGATCCTGATCGGTTCCGTTCGCGGAGAGCGCAACAGCGACGTGTCCCGCTGGACGGACGATCCGATCTTCAAGGGGAACCGCCATACCTGGACGCAGAAGCATAAGGAGGAAGCCCTGCGCCGCTGGTTCGGCGACAAATACGAAGAAGTCTGCCGCGTATACCCCGAGGTATATCCGGGCCACGAGCCGGTCGACGCGATTTTTACCGATATGGGACACCGCGCGAATATCCTGCGCTTCGTCGATCTGAAATACGCGCAGGGCGGCGCGCCGATTTATCTGTATCTGTTCAACCGCGAAATGCCGATTAACGGAGGGATGGTCCCCTGGCACGGCGTCGAGAACGATTTCGTCACCCATAAGGCGGAATACTCCGAATCGCATTATATTCCCGGCGGCGAAACGAAGCGGATCCAGGATGAGATGTGTGCCGCGTGGTGCGCTTTCGCACACAGCGGCAATCCGAACAATCCGCGGATCCCGTATCTGCCGGCTTCGAAACCCGGCGAATACGCAACGATCGTCTGGGATACCGAAACGTACGTCGGAATCAATCACGATCTCCCGCTCCTCGGGCTCGTTCCCGAGCTGGAGCTGCCGAACGATCCGCGCGGCTACGCGATGGGCTGAACGACCGAAAAAGAACGGCCGGTCTTCCTTTTTTCGGAGGACCGGCGTTTTTGTTGATCTCGTCAGGCGATTTTTTCTTATTGGAAGATTGACGCTTGCCGAAATTTGGAGTAGAATACGATTTGGCTGATTTTGAACGATAAATTCCAAACCGGGGGAGACGTTTTCGGAAAAACCATCAAGCCGTTTTCCGCCGGACTGCAACAGACGAAAGGATACGCATGAAACGAATTCTCAAGAAACTGATCGGGATCCGCGGCAGCTCTCTTCCGCCGGGGGATGAGGATACGCTTTCCGGGATGTACGCAAAGCTGCTCGTCATCGCCTGGCCGGCGGCGCTCGAAGGACTGCTTCTGAGCCTGATGAACTCATTCGATACGATGATGGTCGGAACGCTCGGTAAAGAAGCGATCACGGCGGTCGGACTCTGCGCACAGCCGCGAATGATTCTCCTGCTCGTTGCGCAGGCGATCTGCGTTGGAACGACGGCGATCGTTGCGCGCAGAAGAGGCGCGAACGACCGCGAATCGGCGGTGCTCTGCCTGAAGCAGTCGCTCTTTATCATCACCGCCGTCGGCGTTGTGATGGTGGTGCTGGGGTACTTTTTCGCAAATCCGCTCCTGACGCTTTCCGGCGCCAAGGAAGATACGATCGACGGCGCCGTTACCTATTTCAGAATCACCTCGCTCGCGTTTGTCGCAAACTGCTGGACGCTCTGCATCTGCGCGGCGCTGCGCGGAATCGGAAAGACCCGTTCAACGATGGTCATCAATATGACGGCGAACGTTGTCAACGTTTTCCTTAACTACTGTCTGATCGGCGGCAATCTCGGCTTCCCCGCGCTGGGAATTTCCGGAGCCGCGATCGCAACCGCGATCGGCACCTGCGTTTCCGCGGTGATGTCGATCCTGATGGTACTGCCCCACGATCATTATCTTTCGCTGCGTCCGTTCTCGTTCTTTCGGTTCGACCGTCAGACGCTGAACAGCCTTGTCAAGATCGGGCTCGGCTCGATGGCGGAAGCGGTCTTTATGCGGATCGGTTTTTTGATCAACGGCCGCTTGATTGCCGGGGTCAGCACAACCGCTTACGCAACCCAGGCGATCGTTCAGCAGATTTCTTCGCTTTCGTTCACGCTCGGCGACGGCGTCTCTTCCGCCTGTACTTCGCTCGTCGGTCAGTCGCTCGGCGCGGCGCGCAAGGATAAGGCAATGCTCTACGTCCGGGTCGGCAGGCGGATTTCCGTATTCCTTTCGGTGTTCCTGATCCTGCTGATGTTCTTCGGACGGAACTTCTTCCCAACGCTGTTTACCGACGATCCTGTGATCATCGCAGGCGCGGCGCTGAGCTTTTTGGTTCTGATCGTCGGGATCTATCCGCAGAATATCCGCGTGATGCTTGCGGGATGTCTGCGCGGCGCGGGAGACGTAAAATACGTTGCGATCGTCTCGCTTGTCAGTGTTGCGATCCTTCGCCCGGCGCTGACCTGGCTGTTCTGCTATCCGCTCAACGAGGCCTTCCCGGCGCTGCAGTTCGGATTTACCGGCGCATGGATCTCCTTCGGGATCGACGCCTTCGTCCGTGCGGTGATGCTGATCGTCCGCGTCAACCGTGGAAAATGGGTCAACATCAGAGTATAGTCCCCAAAAAAACAAAAGAAAAACGGCCTGCCGTGATCGGCAGGCCGTTTGCTGTATGCGGAACGTTATCTTCTTCCGTTTCCGTCCGGAAGATGGAGATTGAGGTGCGGATACGTGACCGAGATGCCGTAGGTTTCGTAGGCTCTCTTTACGTTTTCGGTGATGCCGAAATAGCCGTCCCAATACTCGGAGGGTTTTACATAAGCGCGCAGGACGTATTCGATATCGCTCTCGCGGTATTTGTTGACCGCGGCGAAGATCGGTTCTTCTTTGATCACGCAGGGAGTGTTCTCCGCCGCCTTGGCGAGAACGGCCTTTACGTCGTCGATCGCGTAATCGTAGGAAGCCGTAAAGGTGAGGTCGACTCTTCTCTTGTCCATGGCGCTGTAATTGGTGATGCGGGCCGCGGCAAGATCGCTGTTGGGAATCGAAACCTCACGGTTGTCGACGGTCAGAAGCTTCGTATAAACGAGCGAGGTGCCGACGACGGTGCCGAGATGGTCACCGGATTCGATGAGATCTCCGACCTTAAAGGGCTTCGCGGTCAGGAGCATGATGCCGCCCGCGAGATTCGAAAGGGTTCCCTGAACCGCCAGGGAAATCGCCAAGGTTAAAACGCTCAGAACCGCAATCAGCGCGGAAACGTCAACACCGAGCGAAGAGGCGGCGATCAGAATCACGATGATGATCAGGAGCGCCCGGACCAATCCGCGGAAAAACCGGAATATGGCCTGGTCCGCTTTCGATTTTGCCATCGCTTTGTCGTAGATCTTCATCAATACATAGACGAGGACAAAACCGACGACTGCGATGATGATGGTGGGCAAGGCTTTCGAGATGGAAAAATTCTTTAATTTGTCAAGTAGATTGTCAAAAAATTCCATAATTCAGCTCCTTCTTCCTTATGTTTATATTTATTTTATACATCTTGTCTACAGGATCTGTCAAGGGTCAACAAACATATCGTGCCGCTTGCACGCATAAAATTTAATAAATTTCAGAAAAACGAGGCGCAGTATGAGAAAAAGGGAAGAAGGAAGAAATTTCGTTCTGCCGAACTACCTTGAACCGGTTCGGGTCGAGCTGCACGGGAACCGATCCGCCGGTGTTGAAGGATGCAGCGGGATCCTGATCTACGAAAGCGGCCGGATCAAAATACGCGCGGGAAAGATGACGCTCTGCTTTACGGGAAGCGATCTGAAGCTCTCCTGCATGGATCGGGACTCCCTGCTGATCGAAGGACGGATTACGAGTCTGGAATACGGCCGCTGAGGGAGGGGACGCGATGATCAGGGAACTGGTTCGCCGGCTGTTCGGATACGTCCGTTTCAACGCGTCCGGCGGAGATTTTGAGCGGTTTCTCTCGCTTTGCCAGAAAAACGGGATCCGCCTGTGGGGGATCGAACGGATCCCCGGCGGCTTTTCCTGCTGCGTGGGGACCCACGCTTACCCGCTGCTGCGCGAAATGCGCAGAAAATGCGGCTTTCGGATGAAAGTTTCGGAAAAGCACGGTTTGCGATTCCGGCTGCGGCCGCTTCTTGAGCGGCGGGGATTTCTTGCCGGGGCGGCGCTGTTTTGGGCGACCGTTCTTTTTTTGAGCGGCCGCGTCTGGAGCATTGAGGTCGAGGGGAACGAAACGCTCTCGAAGGAGGAGATCCTTTCGGCGGCGGAAAATCTCGGCCTTTCCGAGGGAATGTTCAAAAGCCGGCTCGATCCGGCGCTGATGCGCGAAGAGCTGATGCTCGCGCTGCCGAAAACAGCCTGGGTTTCGGTCAATACGCTCGGGTGTACGGTGACGGTCGCCGTAAAGGAAAAAACGGAAAAACCGCTGATCGCCGATCGAAAAACGCCCTGCGACGTGGTTGCGCGGTTTGACGGGCAGATCGTCGAGCTGGAATCCTTCGGCGGAAAAACGCTCGTTAAGCCGGGCGACGCGGTCCGGCGCGGGGAAGTGCTGATCTCCGGCAGGATCGAGGATGAATCGGAAGAAACGGCGGCGCTTGAGCACGCCGCCGGCAGGGTGACCGCGCTGGTGCGGATCGTTCTTTCGGCGCGGATCCCGAAGGAGGAAACGGTAAAAATCCCGACGGGGGAGATCCGCCGCCGCGCGAGCATGCGCCTTTTCGGGGTGGAGATTCCGCTTTCGCTGCGCGGAAAACCGCAGGGGGATTTCGAGCGGTCCGTTTCGCGCTTCCCGTTCCGGATCGGCGAACTGGAACTGCCGATCGAGAT
>CACZON010000021.1 GCA_902782805.1 Oscillospiraceae bacterium | reverse complement strand
CGTCGGAATTCGCCCTAATGAGTTCGCTTTGATCCGCTCTGCAGATCAAGGCTTCACTTTTCGGGCGATTCCTCCTTTTCCCCAAAAAGTCTGTCGACTTTTCGGGGACCCCATTTATGCCTCTCGAGGGCAGAACGCAGGCGGCGAAGAACGGCAACTACTGCCGGGCAGATAAGGCTGCTCCTATCAGCGGAGAACCATTCGTGTGCCGACCGCAGGTCCCTGCGAAGTAAAATGGTTGACTTTTGAGAAAAACTCTGTTATAGTATTCCCCGGTGTCACAAATCTTCAAAAATTCAGAAAGGAGGCCGTCACCCATGCGTAAGAACCGTGAAACCAAAACCGAATCCCGGAGGATGGCCCCGGTCTGTGCTTTTTGATCCCGAACGGATCGAAACGATCTGCAGCCGCGGCGTTTTGCCGCGGCTTTTTTTCTGCCTGTTCGCAAAAAAACGCAAGAAACAAACCGGAACACCTCCGATGAAAGAAAACGAACGATCACAACGGGGTGATTCAAAATGTCTTTACTAAAACAGTACCGCGGGTTGCGCCGCGAGATCTACGTCCTCTTCTTCGGCAGGATCGTTACGAATCTCGGCAGCATGATCTGGCCCGTGATGACGATGATCCTAAGCCAGAAGCTCGGGCTTTCGGCGGCGGAGATCTCGTACTATTTCGTCGGCTCAAGCCTGATGATGCTGCCGGCGAACCTGATCGGCGGCAAGATCGCCGACCGCTGCAACAAAAAACGGGTGATCGTGCTCTGCGACAGCGTCAGCATTCTCGGATTTCTGATCTGTTCCGCGATCCCGCTCGGGATCGTAACGATCTTTATCTTCATCCTCTCCGGCGTGTTCCAGAGCGTGGAATATCCCGCTTACGACGCGCTCTTCGCCGATCTTTCCGCGACGAAGGACCGCGAGCGCGCCTACTCGCTGATGTATCTCGGCGGCAATTTGGGGCTCGTCCTTTCGCCGACGATCGCGGGCATTCTCTTTAAGGATTACCTTTGGCTGAGCTTCCTTATCAGCGGGATCGCGATCGCGGTTTCTACGCTGCTGATCGCCCTGCTGATCCGCGATATCACGCCGGTGGAGGATACCGGCGAGGAAGCGGAGTATCAGCAGAAAAAAGAGGGCATGAGTGTTTTCGCCGTTCTTCGGGCGAATCCGATTTTGCTGCTCTACCTTCTTGCCGGAACGCTCTACGCCGCGGCTTACGGCGAATATACCTTCATCATGCCGCTCGATATGGCCGCCGTCCACGGCGAGGACGGCGCGGTGATTTTCGGGACGGCCACGAGCCTCAACTGCATTACGGTCGTGCTCTTTACGCCGCTGATCACGCGGCTGTTCCGCAAAATACGCGAGACCGGCAAGCTGCTGATCGGTCGGTTCCTCATTTTCGGAGGCTATCTGATCTTCCTTCTGCTGCTCGGCGTGATCCCCGGCTATTATCTCGCGATGCTCGTCTTTACCTGGGGCGAGATCTTCGATACGATCGCGGACGGGCCGTACGTTTCGACGCGCGTTCCCGCGAGCCACCGCGGGCGGATCAACGGGCTGATGACCGTGGCCTATATGGCGGTGACCGGCGTAGTGGATATCGCCGTCGGCAATCTCTACGACCGCGCGGGCTCCGGCTGGGCGTGGACGGTCATTCTGGCGGTGACGGTGCTCTCCGCCGCGGCGACGGTGCTGCTTTGCCTGCTCGATAAAAAGTTCTATCCGAAGCTGTATCTGAAAAAAACGGATTCGGAAACAAATCCGGAAACAGCAACGGAGCCGGAAACAGATCCGGAAACGGAAACGGCGGGCGCCTGACGAGGCGTCCGCGTAAAGGAAGGAGGGAAAAAGAAAATGCTGCATCTGGAAAAGATCGATCATAAAAACGTCTGGGACGTTGTGAATCTGAAGGTATTCCGGTACCAGAAGAATTTCGTTGCCGACAATATGGTCAGCATCACCCAGGCCTACAGCGTGCGCGATACGGAGACGAAGGCGTTTCCCTTCGCGATCTGCAACGAAAAAAGGCCCGTCGGCTTTCTGATGATCGGCTTCAACGAGGCCGCGTCGTACGACGCGTTCGACGTGGCGCCGCCCGAATCGCTCAAGAACAACTACAGCATCTGGCGCTTGATGATCGATAAACGGTACCAGAAAAGAGGCTACGGCAGAGAGGCGATCGGCCTCGCGCTCGATTTTATCCGCACCTGGCCCTGCGGAAAGGCGGAGTATTGCGAACTTTCCTACGAACCGGAGAACGAGGTTGCCGCGAAGCTCTACCGTTCCCTCGGCTTTGTGGAAAACGGCGAAACGGACGGGGACGAGACCGTCGCCGTTTTGAAGCTCTGACCGAACAACGGAAAAATACTCCGCCGGTTCCCGCGGCGGATTCAAACGAAAAGGAGTACTGAATCATGAAACACGGTTGGAAAAAACTGCTTGCGGTTCTGCTCTGCCTGCTGACGGTTTCCCTCTGCGCCTGCAGCGCGGCGGCGCCTGAGAGCAGCGCGGGTTCGGCGTCTTCCGGCGCGGCTTCCTCCGAAGCCGGACCGGAACCGGAGAGCGATACGCCTTCCGAGGAAGAACCGGAGCCGCCGGCGTCTTCGGACGGGGAATCTTCGGAAAACACCGCGCCGCCGGAGGAAAAAAACGAAGATTATCTTTACGAAACCGGCGCGGACGGAAGCGTCGTTCTGACGAAATACGTCGGGGATGAAGCCGACCCCGTAACGCCGGCGACGGTGGAAGGAAAACCCGTTTCCGCGATCGGGGAAGGATGCTTTCAGGGGCTGATCTTCGTTCGGAGCGTAACGGTTTCCGAGGGCGTCGGGGCGATCGGCGATTACGCCTTTGAATGCTGCTGCGCGCTCCAAAAAGCGGTTCTGCCGAAAACGCTGAAAACGCTCGGAGACGGCGCCTTTTCCGGCTGCGTCAGGCTTTCGGCGCTCGAAATGCCGAGCGTTGAGAAGATCGGCCGCGGCGCGTTTCTTTACGCGAAAAGACTGACCGCCGTTTCGTTCCCGGAAAACCTTACGGAGATGGGCGAGTTCGCGTTTGCGGCCTGCTCGTCGCTCGAGACGGCCGATTTCGGCGACGCGGCGATCGAAACGCTGCCCGACCGCGCGTTCTACGGATGCAGCGCTCTCTCTTCGCTTACACTCCCGAAAAATCTGAGCGCGGCGGGAAAACGGGCGTTTTCCGGCTGCGAAAAGCTCGGGAGCCTCTCGTTCCCGAAGCCGATCGCGGTTTCGGAGCATCTGTTCGAAAACTGCAGCGCGCTCTCGGAGCTTTCCCTCGAGCCGGTCTCGATCGGCGACGGGGGCTTCTCCGGCTGCGGCTCGCTTTCGTCCCTTTCGATGGAAGGCGTTTCGTCCATCGGGTACAGCGCCTTTTCGGGAACGCGGATCACCGAACTCGAGATCCCGGCCTCGGTCCGGGAGATCAAGGGCGGCGCGTTTTTCAACTCAAACCTTGACTCGGTCACGCTCGCGCAGGGCAGTCCCTTTACGATCGCCGACGGCGCGCTTCTTTCCGGGGACGGAAAGACGATGATCGCCTATCTCGGCGAGCCGCGGGAGGAATTCACCGTCCCCGAGGGCGTGGAGGAGCTCGGCGCCTACGCGTTTGCGCTCGCGCGGATCGACAAAGTGATCCTGCCGGATTCGGTCCGGAAGATCGGCGCCTTCGCCTTTCGTTATTCCAGCGTTCTGACGCTCGAAAAGCCCGAGGGGATCGAGCTCGATCCGGACGCTTTCCGCGAAAGCGGGCTTGAGGAACAAAGCGGTGAAGCGCCCGGCTCCTACGAGGAGCTTTCGATCGACGAGATCGGCTCCTACGCCGGCGATAAAAACCTCTTTGACGAGGAAGAATTCCGGGATTACGCCGTGATCGAAAACGACGATTTCGCAGCCTGGAGCGAAGAATACCTCGCGTTCTGCGAAGAAGCCGGAAATCCGCTCAACGAGGACACGATGCACTATATCCTGCTCTACAAGGGTGAGGTCGTTCCGCATTTCCTCGGCATGACGAGCGTTCAGAACCGCGATCCGGAAATGCTCAAAGAAGCGGCCGACGCGTTCGGCGACGATTTTGAAAGCATGTATCTTATGATGGATCACGGGCTCTTTACCGAGCTGCGCCGCGGGAAGATGAACGAAGATCTCGTCCTCTATACCGGCGTCTACGACAGCCAGCTGATGGCGGCGGCAAAAACGGAGACCGTCCCGACAATCGACCAGCTGGTCGATTCGATCGGCGGCACGTTCTCCGACCCGATCATGACCAGCACGACGACCGACCCCGGCATCGCCTGCGGATTCGGTGAAACGCTCTTTATCATCTACGCTTCGAAGGACGCGCTCTGCGAGCTCGGCGCCGTATGCATCGACGCCGCGATCCATACGAACGAAAAGGAGATCCTGCTCTGCGAAAAAGCATCCTACGAAATCCTCGACGTCGGCGCGTTTCAGGTGCAGGCGCAGCAGTGGGACGGCTCGACCGAGACGTTCGACCGCTATTACGTGAAGCTCCGTCTGCTCGGCAGCGCTTCCTGACGAAAAAACGAAAAGAGACTTCTATCAAAAAACAGACGGCGGATCGTTTTCTGCCGTCTGTTTTTTTCTGCCGCCGTACGGTTGGAGGCTTCTCCGACGGATCTTTTTCACGATGAAAAAATCGAAACGCTTTTGAAATTCATTTCGGGGAATGCGCCGCG
>CACZON010000020.1 GCA_902782805.1 Oscillospiraceae bacterium | reverse complement strand
GCCAGAGCGGCGCCGAATTCCCTGCCGTCTGCGTTAAAATCGAACACGGGAAAGTAGACCATTTTCGGCACGTCGGTGCCCTGCCTCGAATAGTGGCGCACCGTTCCTTTCGCCTTCGCGGTGCATTTTCCGTCGAGCCTGAGCTGCACGATCGTGAGATACAGCGCGAGCGCGGCGCTGATCGCCGAAAGGATCAGGAACAGCAGAAAAAGCGTTTTCATGGTTCGGCTCCTCCGGTTTCCTTCGCCGCAGCTTCGTTCGTACGGTTCATAGGGGGTTCCCTCCTATACGGTCATCGTTGATTTTATCTTTTCCGAAGCGCCTCCCGGCAGCTTCGTCTGCGCGTCCGTGCAGGAAGCACGCAGAGGCGCGCGGCGTGTATTTTGCGCCGAAGCCGCGCGATGCGCTCCGCTTTATTCATTATACCCTTCCCGCCCGTTTTTTTCAAGAAATTCTCCGGACTTTCGCCGCGCCGCCCGCCCTTCGCACTTTGGGCCGCGTTTGCGCCTTGACGGAAAGCGAAGCGAAAATTTCTGCGCCGCGCGCAGGGATTTTTTGTAATCGTTTCCGGGCGTTTCTGTCCTTAAAAGTATCAGAGCATTTTGGAGGTTCCGTTATGAACAGAAAAACTACGATTTTGAAAACGCTCGGGCTGCTGCTCGCGGCGGTGATTCTTCTCTCCGCTGTGACCGGCTGCGCCGGCGGACCGGCCCCCGCTCCCTCGCAGGAATCCGCTTCCGGCGCTTCAGATCCCGCAGGTACTTCCTCCGGGTCGGGCGCTTCGCAGGGATCCGCCGCTTCCATGCCCGATATTTCTTCCTCCGGGCCGGAAGCATCGCAGGGATCCTCCGGCGGCGCTCCGGAGCTTTGGGCTGCCGGGATGAACGTTCGGAAAACGGAAACCGTCAGCCGGGAAATGCGCGCCGATTCGTTTGACGAACGGCTTCTCGCGTATCTTTCGAAGAACGCGTCCGGAAACTATATGGCCTCTCCGCTCTCCTTCCGCTATGCGCTCGGGCTGCTGCTCGCCGGAGCCGCCGGTGATACAAAAACCGAGCTTTTAGACGCGCTGGGCGTATCGTCGGAAGAAGAATGGATCGCGCACTGCCTCGATTTCAACGGCTTTGCGGAATACTATGCGGCCGGTCTCGAGCGGGATCTCGCCGAGTATCGCGAGGGCGTGGAGCAGGGATGGATCGCGGAGGATTCTCCCGAACCGTTCCGGGCGCTGCGCGTTGCCAATTCCGTATGGAAAGCCTCCCGGATCCCGGAAGACTTCAAAGAAGCCTATACGCAGTCCATCGAAAAGAACTACGCCGCGGAATTCCGCTCCTTTACCGCAGAGAACGCCGTTGAAAAGATCAACGAATGGGCCGATTTCAAAACGGAGCATATGATTCCGAAGCTCCTTCCCGACGGTTACCCCACCGACGAACTCGCCGTCGTTCTGATGAACGCGCTGTATTTCAAAGATTCCTGGGGGACCAGCTTCCCGGAATACCTGACCAAGCAGGGCGACTTCCACGCCCGCGGCGGAAAAACGACCCAAAAAGCCTTTATGTCGGTTACGGAATACTTCTCCTACTACGAGGATGAAGAGACCCAGCTCGTGATCCTCCCGATGGACGGCGGCGTTTCGATGGCGTTCGTGCTCGGAGATACGGAGAATCTGCCCGAGAAGATCTCGAAGGCCGAAACCGAAAACGTAAAGGTCACGATCCCGAAAATGGACCTCGAAACGGAGTTTTCGAGCGGAGAATTCGTGGATTTCCTTAAGCAGAGCGGCGTTTGCCTCGCCTTCGACGAGGAACGCGCGGACTTTTCCGCGATGATCGATCACCCGGTGTACGTGAGCGATATCCTTCAGAAAACCCGCATCAAGCTCGACGAAGAAGGCGTTGAGGCCGCCGCGGTAACGGCGATCATGGTCAAAGACGCCGCCATTGCCGAACCGGAAGACACGAAGATATTTACCGCGGACCGGCCGTTCTCCTTCAGGATCTACACGACCTGCAACGATACGACCTCGATCCTGTTTGCAGGTGAGATCGTCGAATAGTCCTGCGTTTTTACTTCGCAGGGTTCTCCTCAGGTAGGAGCAAGCTTATCTGCCCGGCTGATAATGCCGGCTGAAATACATAAACGGGCGTGACCGCAGCGGTCACGCCCGTTTTGCTTCTCTTTGATGTTCGGGGCAGAATACGCGATATCCGCCAAAGGACGAAGGAAGCGCCGCTTTATTCCCCACGGTCTTTACCCGCCGCCGCCACGGCGTACATCAGGCTGTTG